>JAEYTN010000292.1 GCA_023433985.1 Pseudomonadota bacterium
GTGCCCTTGAGGTCGACGCGCTTGGGCTCGGCGGGGGTGTCGGCGGTGGCTTCGACGCGGCCCTCGTCCACTTTCACGGTGAGGAGGTGGAGGAAGACGAGGACGGTCAGCGCCAGTGCGAGCAGCAGGGCGGCGAGCATGCCGCCCCAGGCGACGAGCACGCCCGAGATCATCGAGGTGGTGAGGAAACCGATGCCGGTGACCATGCCGACGAGGCCGTTCGCCTTGTCGCGCCGGTCTTCCGGGATAAGGATGGTGACAAGGGTCGCGAGCGCGATCGAGCGGACATTGCCGGCGATGACGCCGAGCATGACCGGGAAAACGAAGACCCACAGCATCAGGCCATAGGGGTTCCTGAACTCGGCCTCGGGGGTGAGAAGCAGGAGCGCCAGCGAGACGGCGTAGAAGCCGAAGGACACCACCGAGGAGCCGA
Source organism: Pseudomonadota bacterium (assembly GCA_023433985.1). Classification (GTDB taxonomy): domain Bacteria; phylum Pseudomonadota; class Alphaproteobacteria; order Rhizobiales; family Devosiaceae; genus Devosia_A. Next base: position 434 of record JAEYTN010000292.1, read on the forward strand.
GCATCACCAGCTTCTTGGCGTTGTGATCGACGATGGAGCCGAGCCAGATGCCGAAGCCGGCGGTGAAAACGAGGTAGAGACCCGCGATGACGCCGGTGGCGAACACCGAGCGCGTCTCGAGGTAGACCCAAAAGGTGATGGCGAACCAGACGGTGAAATTGGTGATGTTGGCAACGAGGTTGTTGCCGAGGATCTGATGGAACGGCGTCACGAACTCTTCTCCGGGCGTCGGCGCGTCGTTGCGCATAGTTGCAATCAAATGGGGCGCCCAGACGGTAAAGGGCGCCCCTGCCACACGGTCTAGCGCAACCGCGTGACAGGGGATGTCAGTAGTCCCACTGGATCAGGCCGGCTGCAGCTGGCCGGTGTCGGCGTCGACATCCTTTTTGGCGGGCGGGAAGGCGAGCGCCATGGCAGCAGCAGCGATGCCGACGCCGGCGGATGCGATGTAGAGCCAGTGATAGGTGCCGTAGGTATCGTAGAGCCAGCCGCCGCCGAGCGGACCGAAGGCCATGCCGATGGACGAGGTCATGGTGGCGGCGCCCAGCACCGTGCCGAGCAGGCGCGGCGGGAAATACTCGCGGGCCAGCACCGAGTAGAGCGGCATCACCCCGCCATAGGCGAGACCCAGCACCGCGGCCAGCATGTAGAAGTGCGTCAGTTCGGTGAGATAGATGTAGCAGTAGATACCCACCGCCTGCAGCACGAGGCCGCCGACGATGACCTTGCGGACGCCGATGCGATCGGCCAGCACGCCGAAGGCCAGGCGACCGAAGAGGCCGGCAATCCCCTCGATGGCGTAGATGCCCGTGGCGCCGGCCAGCGTGGCGCCGCAGATGATGGCGTAGCTGACGGTGTGGAAGATCGGGCCCGAATGCGCGGCGCAGCAGAGGAAGAAGGTGCCGGCCAGTACGATGAACTGCGGGGTGCGGAGCACGCTGAAGCCGGTCGCCTGCTTCGCCGGGGCGGCGCCGGCCGCGGGAGCCGGAGCGGCGCCGATATCGTCGTGCCACGGCGCGCGGCGGATGAGCAGAGAGGCGGGTACCACGACGGCCACGGCGGCGACGGCGATCCAGAACATGGCGCCGCGCCAGCCGATCAGGTCGATCAGGTAGGCGGCGAGCGGGCTCATGGTCATGGGTGCGACGCCGCCACCCAGCGAGACGAGCGATACGGCGAGGCTGCGGTTCTTGTCGAACCAGCCCAGGGTGGCCGCGATGATGGGAGCGAAGAAGGCACCGCCCGAAGCGCCGACGAGGCCGCCATAGGCGAACTGGAAGACGACGAGATCGGTGGACAGGCTGGCGAGCACGAGGCCGGCGCCGAGCAATGCGGCGGCGATCAGCACGACCGGCCGGGCACCGATCTTGTCGGAAAGCGTGCCCCAGCCGAAGCCGGCCACACCCATGGTGATGAAGCCGATGCTCATGGCCAGCGAGATGCCGGCATCGGACCAGCCCATTTCGGCGGCGATGGCGGACTTGTAGACGGGGAGCGCAAACATGGCGCCCATGGCGAGACAGGTAATGACGGCGCCCGCGGCGACGACCACCCAGCCGTAATGCTTTTCCATTTTTCCTTCCTCCGGGACATCCTGCCATATCGACGAATGGACGGCTGTCGTTTCGACATGCGGATGCAGGAATCTTTCGCCCTGCCCTCTCAACCGCTTGTGATGTGCAAGTGGTATATGAAGTTGGTACTGCTTGTAAACTGCAAGTGGTTGATTTGGAGCGATCCGTGAACGAACCCAGGTCGGGCTGCCCCATCAACCAGTCGGTCGAAGTGCTCGGCGACCGCTGGAGCCTGATCGTGCTGCGCGACATCATGTTCGGCAATTTCCGCACCTATGGCGAACTGCACGGCAATTCCCTCGAAGGTATCGCGACGAACATCCTGGCCGACCGGCTGAAGCGGCTGGTGGAGGAAGGGCTGCTGAGCGTGACGCCTGATTTCGCGCACAAGCAGCGCACCATCTACAGCCTGACCGAAAAGGCCATCGACTTGGTGCCGGTGATGGTGACGCTGGGCAACTGGGGGGTGAAGCACCTGTCGCCGCACCGCGCCTTCGCCGCCCGCTCGATCGCGCTGCAGCAGGGCGGGCCGGAACTGTGGGCGGCCTTCGCCGAGGAACTCAGGCATATGCATCGCGGCGCGCCCAAGCCGGAGCGCTCGGTAATGGCGGAACTGCAGGCGGCCTATGTGGCGGCGGGTGGGACCTGAGGCCCCTGGAGCCTACACCCGGGCTTCGGCGAGCGAGAGGCAGGTGCGCAGGATTCCGACCAGCCTTTCGGGGGCGATGAGGGCCCGGTTGCGCCGGTCGCCCGCGTAGTAGGTCTCGCCGGCCGCGAGTCTCCGATGCGCGCCGCGCATCGGAGCCAGCACCGGGAATGCTGCCCATTCCATGGCGAGTTGCAAGGCAAAGTCCTCGAGCCGCAGCTCGTGGGCGATGAAGCGGTCGAAGCCGCGCCGTTGCAGCAGCGTGTAGCCGATCAAATCCTGCAGGCCGGGATCGAAGCGGCGCTCGGCATCGAGCCCGAGTTGCTCGATCACCCCGGACAAAGTTGCGGAGATCACCTGGTAGCGGCCGGCCGCGCTCGAGCCATGCGCCGCCTCCCAGCCCGGCTGGGCCGCCAGCACCTCGGCCAGCGTCATCTGCGTGAGCGGCCGGGCGAGCGTATTCTGCCTGTTGCGGTAGATGACCTCGTAGCCGCCCGGGGCTTCGGTGCGGCCGATGAAATCCAGCAGCAGCACGGCGCTCAGCGGCACATCGCGGCTCAAGGGCGTGCGGTCCGGTGTGAGTTGGAGTGGGGCAGCGCTTGCCCATGGCCGCCGCAGGACACTATCTTCAAGCCATGCCTTCGGCCAGTTCCCTCGACCTCCTCCCGCTCCGCCGCCATTGGCCGAGCGAGCGACAAATCCTCCTGCTCAAGTGCGCACTGTCCGACCGCGAGAGCGCCGCTGCCGCCTGGGCGGAGTGGAACCGGCGCACGACGCTCGACAAGGCGACCGCGGCGGAAGTGCGACTGCTGTCGACCGCCGGCGCGCGGGTCAGGGAGTTCGACCCCGATTCGCCGGCGCTGGCGCGGCTCAAGGGCGCGCGGCGCTACATCTTCACCCGCACGCAGGTGACGATCGCAGCGGCGCGCCCGCTGCTCGCCGCGCTGACGGGGGCTGGCGTGCGGGTGATGCTGATCAAGGGCGCCGCGCGCGTGGCCGAGGCGCCGGCAATGGCAGCGGAGCGGACGCTGCGGGATATCGACATCCTGGTGCAACACGACGAGCTGCCGCGGGCGCTGGCCGTGGTGGAGGCCGAGGGGTGGCGGGCAAAGCTCGCCAACATCTGGGCGCGGGACGGGGCGCTTGCCGAACGATTCGCCGCACAGCACGCGATCGGGCTCGGCTCGCCCGATCCTGCTGCGAGCGGTTCAGTGGACCTGCACCACTTCACCACGCAGATGAACCGCAATATTGGCGACGACGATGCGCTGTGGACGCGGGCGCGGTCGGCGACCCTGGGCGGGGTGAAGCTGCTGGTGCCCGACCCGACGGACACGGCGCTGGTGACGCTCAGCCACGCGCTGATGTTCAGCCGCACGGACAAGACTTCGGACTGGGCGCTCGACGTGGCCGCGACCATGGCCGCCGGAACGATGGACTGGCGGCGACTCGTCGACATGGCGGTGGAGCGGCAGACGGAAGCGTTCATCGCCGCGCCGCTGCTGCTGCTGCGCGAGGCGCTGGGGCTCGCGGTGCCGGACGAGGCGATCGACCGGCTGGTCGCGCAGCTCGACTGGCCGCGGCTCCACGAGTTCGAGTACCTGGCGACGGCCTATTACAGCCATGCGCGGCGGCACGAGCAGATCGATGCGGCGCGGGAAATGGCCGCATCGCGCGCGGTGGCGGCATTCGAGCGCCGGGCGCGCGAGGCGGTGAGGCCGGCTCCTCGGCCTGCCCCGGCGACGCTCGCCCCCAAGGCGCTGGCGCCGATCGCGGTGCCGGAGGGCGACCCGCGCAGGACGCTGACGCTGGAGGTAAGCTTTCGGCCCGGAGCGCACTGGGGGCGCTCGAGCGTGCTGCTGAGGGCGCCCGGCTTCCTGCTCGACTTCTGGCGGGCGGATGCGCCCTTCAGCCTCTTCGCCCCGCTGAGGAGGCGGCGGTTCACGCTGCGCGTCCCGGCTGCGCTGTTCGCGATGCGCGGGATCGGCGAGATCGGCGTGCAGGCCGGCTCGCGCAACAAGGTGCGCGGGCTCAAGCTGCGGTGGATCGAAGACTGATCAGTCCTTGACCTTGGGCCAGCCCTGCCCGTCGTCGACCTCGTGGACCGGGTCGAGCAGCAGCAGGCTCTGCATGTCGGAGAACGATTCGAGGACCGGCAGGTCCCCGGCCAGCGCCACGGTGGGCGGTGCCTGCGGCTCGAGCGGAGCGCCCGAAGCGCGCAGCAGGCCCTCGGCGGCGGCGGTGGCGGCGAACTGCTCGATGGCGGCCGCCATGGGCGTGCCTGCGCCCGCGGCAGCGACCAGCGCCTCGACCGGGTGGCCGGACGTCAGGTCGTGCCAAAGGCACAAGGCATTGTCCTTGATGGAGAAATAGGTGCCTGTCGCCATGTTGAGGGCGACAACCTCGCCCTCGAACTCTTCCGCCACGCAATCGGGGGCGTTCACTTCGAATATGGTCTGCGGCACGTGGGAATTCCTCAAGGCTTGAAGTCGGGGCCGACTATGGCAGCGGCGGGGACAGGGTCAACCGGCAGCGGCCGGATCATCCACGGGCAGGAAGTCGCGCTCCAGCGGAATCGGGCGAAGCTCGATGCCGGTTTCGTCGACGAGGTAGCCATAGCCCTGCGCCTGGAAGCGGCTTTCGGGATCGAGCGCCTGGTAGCGGGCCAGCCGGGCGGCACGGTCCTCGGCGCGGATCATGCGCAGGTGGTAGAGGTTTAGATCGAGATGCGCGCCGACCGTGGCCAGGCGGCTGACGATTTCGAGCGGCATCCAGTAGCGGTGCAGCGGGCGCGGATCGAACTTAGTGTGCTCGGGGCGGTTGCGGAACAGACGGTAGCGGGCCTTGCCGCCCCAGATACCGTCTGCCCGGTAGTGCCGGCGGTCGTCCCAGAGCTCGCGGAGCTGCAGGGTGTAAGCCTCGATGCCCTTCTCGTCGGCTTCGGCGATCAGGTGGGGGATTTCGGTGGCGAATCGCCTTTCGAGCCGCTCGTCGGCATCGATCGCCAGCACCCAGTGACCGCCGTGGGCGCGGGCCGCCTTGATCAGCGCCATGTGGTTGCCGCGTTCGTTCCACGCGCTGCCCGGCGGGTTGGCAATCACTTCGACGACCTTTGGGTGGGTGCGAAGCAAGGCGGCGGTGTCGTCGGTCGAGCCGTCGTCCAGCGCGATGATGCCATCGACCGCGGGGGCGACGTTCTCGAGCCAGCCGGGGAGGTAGCTGGCCTCGTTGCGGGCCTGCAGCAGGGCGAGGAGGGTCATTGGCCGGTGCGCCCGGCGCGGCGACGGTCGAGCAGGGCCTTGAGCACGGGGGCGTAGCTCCTGGCCTTCAGCGTCTGCGTGCTGTGGTTGGACTTGTGGACGCGGCGCATGGAAACCGTGTCGGGCAGCATCACCACCTCGAGGCCCTTGTCCTTGGCGCGACCGAACCAATCGACGAACTCGCCGACGGCGAAGCCCTCGTTGAGCTCGCCGACGGCGCGGAAGGTATCGAGCCGGGTGAGCAGCGTGCCGGCCGAGAAGGCGGGCATCGGCTCGGGCGGGGCGACAAGGGTGGCGGCTACCTCCGCCGGCAGTTCGGGGCTGACGAAATGCAGCATGTGGCTGAAAACGAGGCGGTTCGGCGCATCGGCGAGGGCGGCGTGCTGCAGCGCCAGCTTCTCGGGCCGCCAGACGTCGTCGGCGCTGAGGAAGGCGAGGCACGGGCCGGTGGCAACGCGGACGCCGTGGTTGAGGGCAGCGGCGACGCCGGCATTATCCTGCCGGACGTAGCGGACGCCGGCGGCGCGGGCGACCTCGCCGCTGCCGTCGGTCGAACCGTCATCGACGACGATGATCTCGACCGGGCCGGCCAGCTGGGCCTTGGCGCTGGCGATGGCTTCAGCGAGGTAGGCTTCGCCGTTGAAGCAGGGGATGACGACGGAGGTGGGAGTGGCCATGGCGCGACCTATAGCGAACGGATGAGCCGCCTGACCAGTTCTCCGTTGGCAGGAAAATCGGCCGAAAGGGACAGGGTGAAGACGGGCAGACGGCGGAGGATGGCGGCGTAGAAGGCCATGCCGTCGTCGGTTTCGCCCGGATACTGGTGAAGATTGGAGCGCATCAGGGCACGCAGGGCCTCGCCCCTGCCGGCCTCGGCGAGGTTGGGCGTGGCGGCGTGGGCGATGTGGGGGATGACCACGGCGGCGATGCCGAGACGTTCGGCGAAACAGCCCGGGAAATGCGATTCGGGGTCGAGCTCGACCTTGCCCTTCCAGTTGAGCGGGAAGCGGTCGGCCTCGACGGCGAGCTGGGGGACGCGGGAGATGCCGAACCGGTCCTGCTTGATGATGCGGTAGAGCGGGCGGGCCACGACCTCGCCCGCCTCCTCGCCGATGCCGAGGTAATCGTCGCCGACGGTGGTGAGGCCGACCGCGAGGCCGGCGAGCGCCATGCCCGACTTGCCGGCGCCGGAATTGCCGACGAACAGCACGCCACGCCCGCCCTCGCCGAGGCCCGCGGCGTGCATGATGCGCCGGCCATGGGAGGCGAGGAGCCAGTGGAGGTGCTGGCGGAGCGGCGCGCCGCTGTCCCAGGGCGGGAGCACGGAGGGGGCATCGACAAGCAACGCGCCGAGGCGGCGGCCGGGATCGTAGAGCTGCCAGATGCCAGGGCGGAAGGGATAGGCGGCGTGGAGGCCGCGCTCGGCGAGAATCTGGTGGAAGCGCGCGGGCGGCAGGGTTTCGTCCGCCCAGGTGGGCAGGCCGGGGGTGACAAGGGCCGCGATTCGCGTGTCGGGCATACTGCCGGGGCGGCCCATGAGGCGCGCAACATAGGGGGCGAACAGGGCCTCGCTGTTAGAGACGAAGCGCAGGGGGACGCCGGCGGGTGCCACGTCGCGGGCGAACCGGCCATCCGGCAGGGCGGACAGGGTATTTTCGATGAAGTCCGCCAGGGTGTGGCGGTCGATACCGGACGGCTGCTGCGGAAGCGCAGTCGCCGGGATGGTGGTCTCAACGTCGTTCAGGTTTGCCTCCAGCCAGCAGGCGGGGGATTTCGGTCATTTCCAGTCCCCATAGCCGGAACTGGATGGCCGAGGCCAGCAGCCGATGCCGTAGCGGGTAACGCCCGTCGCTGAGGAACCGCGCCACCGCGCGGACCGGCGGCAACGCGGTACGCAGGCCCCAGGCGAGGCGGCGGGGGAGCGGGCCGGCCGCCAGCTGGCCGCCCTTGAGGCGGCGCGCCTTGGTGGCGAGCGCCCGCCAGTCACGGCGGGGCGGATGCTCGACGACGGCCGATTCGAGGTAGCGGATCGGGACACCGGCCGCCGCGGTGGCGCGTCGGCAGAACTCGGCATCGCCGCCCGAGAGGCGGGCGCCGTCGAAGCCGCCGAGCCGGTCGAACAGGGCGCGCGGCACGGCGAGGTTGGCGGTGGCGCCGTAGCCGCGGGTGACGTAGTCGCGCTGCGGAATGCCCTTGATGGCATCATAGACGGTGTAGGCATTGGCGCCCGCGGGCAGCGGTACGTCGATGCGGCCGGCAAAAATCGCCTGGCCCGGCTCGCGCACGGCGGCCTGGGCAAAGGCGCCGAGCCAGCCGGGATCGGGCAGGCAATCGGCATCGGTGAAGGCCAGCCACTCGCCGCGCGCGGCAGCTGCGCCGTGGTTGCGCGCCGCATAGGAGCCGCGACCGGGTGAGTGCAGCAGGCGCGTGCCGCGCGGGGCGCGAGGCGGCGCGCCCGGTCCATCGGCGACGAGGATCACCTCCATCAGGTCGGCGGGGTAGCTCTGGCGAGCGAGGCGCTCGAGCAGCGCATCGACGAGGTGCCAGTGCTCGAA
>JAEYTN010000315.1 GCA_023433985.1 Pseudomonadota bacterium
ACAATGCGGTGAAGTTCCTCACCGAGCTCGGCAACCCCTATGACCGCATCGGCGCCGACAGCGACAACCGCGTGTCGATCGACTGGGGCGTGTACGGAGTTCCGGAGACGTTCGTGGTCAATGCCGAGGGCATCATCACCTACAAGCATGTGGGTCCGATGAGTCCGGAATCGCTGCGCAGCGATGTTCTCCCCGCCGTGGCCAGGGCCAGGTCCGGAACCAGCTGAGGGCGCGGCTCATTTCTTCTTCAACGGCCGCCACAAGCCGCCCAACCGAGGAGAAATGACATGCAGACCGCCGCCACGCTCCGTTTCATCCAAGAAGGCATGAAGGTGTTCGACCGCGACCACCACGAGATCGGCAAGGTCGAGTACGTGCAGTTCGGCGACGACGATCCCGAGACCGCCGAGGTCGAGGCCGCCGCCCCCAACACGCTGGACGAGCGCACCCCGACGCTGGTGGATGTCGTCGCCGATGCGTTCGGCGACGACGACCTGCCCGAGGAAATCCGCGAAAGGCTGCTGCAGCAGGGCTTCGTGCGCATCGACGCCAACGGGCTGTTCGCCGCCGACCGCTACGTCACGCCGGAGCAGATTGCCTCGGTGACGGGAGACGGGCTGATGCTGAACGTGTCGAAGGACGAGCTGGTGAAGCACTGAGGCTTCGGACGCCCCCTCCACCAGCCTGCGGCTGGTCCCCCTCCCCCGCAAAAGCGGTGGAGGAGCACCGCGACCTCGGTGTGCCGTTGCTGTTACGCTGCGGTCCGAGTGCTCCTCCACTGTGGCGAAGCCACGGGGGAGGGGGACCGCGCATCGCAGGTGCGTGGTGGAGGGGCTTCCTGCCTAAGGCAACGGGTCCATCGGCGGGATCGCTTCGACCGGGGCCTTGGGATCGATGGCGTACCGGTTCAGCAGCGGCACCTGCAGCATCGAGAACACCACCGTGATCGGCATCACGGCCCAGAGCTTGAAGCCGGCATAGAAGCTGTCGGCCGCCGCGACTTCGGTGAAGAACATGGTCGAGCCGCGCCAGGCGAACTCGTTCAGCACCGCGAGCAGGAAGAAGAACAGTCCCCAGCGAACGGTCAGCTTCTGCCAGCCTTCGGGCTTGAGGTGATAGACCTCGCCGAACACGTATTTGAGCAGCGACTGGCGGAACAGGAGCCCGCCCAGCAGCGTAGCGCCGAACAGCGAGTTGACGATGGTCGGCTTGATCTTGATGAAGATGCCGTCCTGCAGCCACAGGGTCAGCGTGCCGAAGATCAGCACCACCACCAGGGTCACCAGCGGCATCACCGCCACGCGCTTGAACACCAGCCAAGAAATGGCGAGTGAAATCACCATCGCCACCATGAACGGCGCGGTCGCGAAGACGATGGGACTGGCGAACAGCGAGCGCAGGAACTCCGAGCGCTCGAGCCAGCCCTCGCCGAAGGTGGTGCAGATGAAGAACACCTGCAGCGGGCCGATCTCGAGGCCGATGCGGATAAGCTGCGGACGCAGCTCATCCCAGTTGATCTCGGCTTCCTTGGTCTCTTCAGTCATTTGGCGTTCCCTGCGATCGCCTGCGCGAAATCCCGCGCGGCGAACGGCTCGAGGTTGTCGACGCCCTCACCCACACCGATGAAGTGCACGGGCAGGGCAAACTTGCGGGCGATGGCGACGAGGATGCCGCCGCGCGCCGTGCCGTCGAGCTTGGTCATCACCAGCCCGGTCACGCCCGCACGCTTGCCGAAGATCTCGACCTGGTTGAGGGCGTTCTGCCCGGTAGTGGCATCGAGCGTCAGCAATGTGGCGTGTGGCGCGGTCGGATCCACCTTCCGGATCACGCGGATGATCTTTTCGAGCTCGCCCATCAGCTCGTCGCGGTTCTGCAACCGCCCCGCCGTGTCGATCAGCAGCACGTCGGTGCCTTGCGCCTTCGCCTGCTCCACCGCGTCGTAGGCGAGGCCGGAGGCATCCGAGCCGGCCGGCTTCTTGATCACCGGGGCGCCGGTGCGGTCGCCCCAGACCTGCAGCAGCTCGATCGCCGCGGCGCGGAAAGTGTCGCCCGCCGCCAGCATCACCTTCTTGCCCTCAGAGGCGAAGAGGCTCGCGAGCTTGCCGATGGTCGTCGTCTTGCCGGTACCGTTGACGCCCACCATCAGGATGACGAACGGCTTCTGCGCCGTGTCGACCGCGAGCGGCACCGCCACCGGTTCCAGCACCTTGACGATCTCGCCGGCGAGGATCGAGCGCACTTCCTCGCTGGTGATGTCGCGGTCGAAGCGGTCACGGCGCAGCGCGTCGGTCACGTCGGTCGCCATGTCGACGCCGAAGTCCGACTGGATCAGGATGTCCTCGAGGTCGTCGAGCATCGCCTGATCGAGCTTCTTTTTGGTGAAGACGGCGGCGATCGAGCCGGTCAGCTGGTCGGAGGAACGCTTGAGCCCCGAGGCGAGGCGCTGGAACCAGCCGAGTTTCCTGGGCGGTTCGGCCGCCACCGGCGCGGGCGCGACGGGTTCCGCCACCGCCGGTGCGATGTCGGGCACCGCCTCGGTTGGTTCGACGATCTCGTCCTTCAGCGCCTCGATATAGTCGGGGCGCGTCTCGGGCGGTCCGGCGGGGGGCAGCGGCTCGCCTTCCGCGGTCGGCGTGATCTGGATGCCGGCCTCGTGCAGTGCGGCCTCGAGCGCGATCTCCTGGTCGGGCGGCAGCACCAGCGGCGCGGCCTCCACCACCTCGTCGAGCACGATGTCGGCCTCGAGATCCTCGAGGACGCTGTGCTCGGGTTCCGGCGCCGACGCTTCCGGAGCCGGCGCGGGCTTTGGTGCGTCGCCGCCGCCGAACAGGCGCTGGAGGAAGCCGCGTTTCTTTTCTTCCGCCATCAGGCCGCCGTTCTCATCGCTTCGCCGACGAGACCGTCGGCATTGGTGCCGGTAATGCGCACGGCGATCAGCTCGCCCGCGCCGTGACCCGGAACCGCTACCGGCAGGAACTGTTCCTGCCGCCCGATCCCGTCCTTTTCGACCAGCACTTTTTCGACCGCGCCCAGCCGCGACTGCGCCAGCTTCTCGATCTGCCGGTTGCCCAGTGCCCTGAGTTGATTGGCCCGCGCCCTGGCCACGGCCTTGTCCACCTGCGGCATGCGCGCCGCCGGGGTGCCCGGGCGCGGCGAATAGGGGAAGGCGTGGATATAGGTCAGGTTCGCGGTCTCGATGAACTCGAGGGAGTTCTCGAACATCGCGTCGGTCTCGGTGGGAAAGCCGGCAATGATATCGGCGCCGAAGACGATCTCCGGTCTGAGCGCGCGCAGCTTGTCGACCACCGCGAAGGCGTCGGCCCGCAGGTGGCGGCGCTTCATGCGCTTCAGGATCAGGTCGTCG
>JAEYTN010000256.1 GCA_023433985.1 Pseudomonadota bacterium
GCCGAAAGCGCCTCCGGCCAGTATCCGGTAGAAGCCGTGTCGATGATGGACAAGGTGGCGATGGCGGTAGAGACCGACGTCAACTACCGCGGCATCATCCGCGCGCAGGCCGCCGAGCCCGAAGCAACCGCCGCCGACGCCATTTCCGCCGCGACGCGGCAGGTGGCTGAGACGCTCGATCTCGCGTCGATCGTCACCTACACCTCGTCGGGCTCGACCGCCATCCGCGCCGCCCGCGAGCGGCCCGCCAAGCCGATCCTCGCGCTGTCGCCGAACCTGCGCACCGTGCGCCGGCTGAGCGTGGTCTGGGGTGTCCACTGCGTCGAGAGCCCCGATGCGGTGAGCCTCGAGGACATGGTCGACCGCGCCTGCGTCATCGCCTACCAGGAAGGCCTGGCACGGCCGGGTGACCGTATCGCCATCACCGCCGGCATTCCGCTGGGCACGCCGGGCGCGACCAACATGCTCCGCATCGCCTTCGTGCGGCAGGACGGGGCGGGATCGTCGTAAGGCGAAGTCGCTTAGCTGTTGAATCCTTCGCGTGGCCGGGACAATGTCCCGGCCACTTGTTTTTGCGCACACCGGAACACGCCATGTCCAAGCTCGATGCCGCCCTCGCTCACGCCGACGCCCATCTCGAGGAGAGCCTCGAGCGGTTGCAGGCGCTGGTGCGGATCAAGTTGATCTCGACCGATCCGGCCTATGCCGGCGAGGTGCGGAAGGCGGCGGAGTGGCTGACCGGCGAGCTCGACAAGCTCGGCTTCGATGCCTCGGTGCGCAACACGGCCGGCCACCCCATGGTGGTGGCGCACGACACCGCCGCCGATGGCCCGCACGTGCTGTTCTACGCCCACTACGACGTGCAGCCCGTCGATCCGCTGAACCTCTGGCACACGGACCCGTTCGAACCGACGCTGGTGCAGCAGCCCGACGGCGAGACCCATATCGTGGGGCGCGGCACCTCGGACGACAAGGGCCAGCTGCTGACCTTCATCGAGGCGTGCCGGGCGTGGAAGGCTGTGAATGGGGCGCTGCCGCTCAAGGTGACGCTGTTCTTCGAGGGGGAGGAGGAATCGGGCTCGCCGAGCCTGAAGCCGTTCCTCGAGGCGGCCAAGGCCGAACTCTCGGTGCCCGACGTGGCGCTGGTCTGCGACACGGACCTGTGGAACCCCACGACTCCCGCCATCGTCACGATGCTGCGCGGTCTGGTGGCCGACGAGGTGGAGATCACCTGCGCCAGCCACGACCTGCACTCGGGCATGTATGGCAACGCGGCGCGCAACCCGATCCAGGTGCTGGCGGACATCATCGCCTCGCTGCGCAACCCCGATGGCAGCGTCGCGATCGAGGGCTTTTACGACGATGTGAAGGAGCTGCCGGCCGACGTGGCGGCCCTCTGGAAGCGCCTGCCCTACGACGAGAAGGACTTCCTGGCCGGCGCCGGGCTGACGCAGGGGGCGGGCGAGCAGGGCCGCACCGTGCTGGAGCAGACCCGCGCCCGGCCCACCTGCGAGATCAACGGCATTTCGGGCGGTTACACCGGCGATGGCTTCAAGACCGTGATTCCGGCCAAGGCCAGCGCCAAGATCAGCTTCCGCCTGGTGTCGGAGATGGATCCGGCGAAGATCCGCGCCGCCTTCCGCAAGCACGTGACCGACCGCCTGCCGCCCGACGCCAAGGTGACTTTCCACGAGCATGGCGGCAGCCCGGCCGTGGTGGTGCCATCGGACGGGCCGTTCGTATCGAAGGCGGCCAGGGCGCTCGCCGAAGAGTGGGGCAAGGAAACGGCGCTGATCGGCTCCGGCGGCTCGATCCCGGTGACCGGAGAGTTCAAGCGCATCCTGGGGCTCGACACGCTGCTGATCGGCTTCGCCCTCGATGACGACCGCATTCACTCGCCCAACGAGAAGTACAACCTCTCGAGCTTCCACCGGGGCATCCGCTCGTGGCTGCGGATCATCGCGGCGCTGGCGGAGTGATGGCCACGGTCTGAGCGGACGGTCCACCACGTGCGCCTCCCCCTTCATGGGGAGGCTGGGAGAGGTGTCGTACCGGATTGCCGGACCCAAAACAAAAGGCCCGCTCGCGCGGGCCTTCATGCAAGTCGCGGCAGCTAGGCTCAGCCCTGGCGGGCCTTGTAGCGCTTGTCGACCTTGTTGATGATGTAGACACGGCCGCGGCGGCGGACGAGCTTGTTGGCGCGATGGCGACCCATCAGAGCCTTGAGCGAATTGGCAACCTTCATCGTAACCTCTGGCGAAACAAAAAAGGCGCGCCGCGCCCCTGAATTGGCCCTGTCACTAAAGGGAAACCGCAGGGCTGTCAAAGGGAAATTGCCCATTTCCCCCCGGCGGCGAACGGCCGCATACGTGCAAGCGCCCGGTGCGGGTTAACCGCGCGGCAAGGCCGGAGCGCGACAATCGTCCGATCCTCGTCCCTACGCCAGCCTGAGCCGGTTGCCATGCAGAAACTGAGCTTTGCCAAGCTTCGCGTTCTCGTCTGCGATCCCAACCCGCACATGGGGACTCTGATCGGCCAGATGTTGCGGCACCTGAAGGTGCACGCCGTCGAGGAGGTGCAGACGGCGGGCGCAGCGCTGCAGGCGCTCTCGAGCCGCCGGTTCGGCCTGATCCTGATCGACGACAAGCTTGATGCGACCGACGCGGTGGAACTGGTGAGGATGCTGCGCGCCGACGGGAACGGCATCAATCGCGCCACGCCGGTGATCATGATGGCCTCGGCGCCCGACGCGGCGCGGATCATGGCGGCCCGCGAAGCCGGGGTGACCGAGTTCCTGCGCAAGCCCTTCGCGGCGGTGCACGTGCAATCGCGCCTCAACGCGATCTTCGGCGCCCCGCGGGATTTCGTCGATGCCGAGGAATATCACGGGCCGGACCGCCGGCGTCGCAAGGCGGAGTTCAAGGGCGGGGAGCGGCGCGGCGCCGCCGCGGTCGCGCCCAAGGACGAGGAGTCCTGAGGGCGCGCGGCCCCCTCACGCCCCCGGTTGCAGGTCCAGTTCCTGCCAGCGGTGGCAGGCTACCATGCGCGAACCGGTGTTTTCGAGCGGCGGGCGGTGCTGGGCGCAGATGGGGAGCGCGTAGCGGCAGCGGGTGCGGAAGGTACAGCCGGAGGGCGGGTTGATCGGCGACGGGATTTCGCCGACCAGGCCTTCGATGCTGCGCTGCCGGGCGCGTCGCGGATCCGGGACCGGCACGGCGGTCAGCAGCGCGCGGGTGTAGGGATGCTTGGGATCGTCGTAGAGGTCGTCGCCATCGGCGAGTTCGACGATGCGGCCGAGGTAGAGGACCATGATGCGGTCCGAGACGTGCCGCACCACGCTCAGGTTATGCGAGATGAAGATCAGCGTGAGTCCGAACTGGTCCTTCAGGTCGGCGAGCAGGTTGAGGATCTGCGCCTGGATCGACACATCGAGGGCCGAGACCGGCTCGTCGCAGACGATGAGCTTGGGCTCGGTGATCAGCGCCCGGGCGATGCCGATGCGCTGCGCCTGCCCGCCCGAGAACTCGTGCGGGTAGCGGTTGATCATCTCGGGCAGCAGGCCCACCGCCTCCATGATGCGGAGCACGCGATCGCGCCGTTCCTTGGCCTTGAGCTCGGGCATGAGCGCCTTGAGCGGGTCGGCGATGATCTCGCCAACCGTCATGCGGGGGTTCAGCGAGGCCAGCGGGTCCTGGAAGATGATCTGCAGGTCCTTACGGTGCTTGCGCATCTCCTCGGGCGGCAGGGCGGCGATGTCCTGCCCCATCCACAGCACGCGGCCTTCCTCCGGGCTGAGCAGCTGCAGGATGCAGCGGCCCAGCGTGGACTTGCCGCAGCCCGACTCGCCCACGATGCCAAGCGTCTCGCCGCGCTTCACGGAGAAGCTGATGTCCTGCAGCGCCTTGAGCTGCAGCGGCCGCGAGAACATGCCGGCGGAAATGGAGAAGTATTTCGAGAGGTTTTCGACCCGGATCAGGTCTTCGGTGCGGTCGAGCATTTACGCGACCTCCTCATAGTCGAGCGCGCCCTGGTACCAGCAGGCTTTCTCGCGCACGTCCTCGACCGGCAGCAGCGGCGGCCGCTCGGCGAAGCAGCGCTCGAAGCGGAAGGCGCAACGCGGGTGGAAGGCGCAGCCCTGCGGCAGGTGCTCGAGGCTGGGCGGCAGGCCCTGGATCGGATCGAGCCGCCTGGCGCGCTGGGCCACATGCGGTGTCGAATGCAGCAGACCGAGCGTGTAGGGGTGGCGCGGATCGTAGAACAGGCTGTCGGTGGGGCCCTTCTCGACGCAGCGGCCGCCATACATCACCATCATGCGGTCGGCGACGCCGGCCACCACGCCGAGGTCGTGCGTGATGAGGACGAGCGCGGTGCCGAACTCGTTCGAGAGGTTCTTGAACAGATCGAGCATCTGCGCCTGCACGGTGACGTCGAGCGCGGTGGTCGGCTCGTCGGCGATCAGCACCTTGGGCCGGCAGAGCAGCGCCATCGCGATCATCACGCGCTGCCGCATGCCGCCCGAGAGCTCGTGCGGATAGGCGTTGGCGCGCTTGACCGGCTCGGGAATGCCGACGCGCTCCAGCATCTCGATGGTCGAGCGGAGCGCCCGCTCGGGCTCGTAGCCCTGGTGCCGTACCAGCACTTCGGCAAGCTGCGTCTTGAGCCGCAGCGCCGGGTTCAGCGAAGTCATCGGATCCTGGAAGATCATCGCGATGTCCTTGCCGCGATAACCGTCGAGCTCGCCGGGCGAGAGGCCGATGAGATTGGTGTCGCCCAGCATGGCGCGCCCGGAAGCGCGCCCGTTCTTGGCGAGCAGCCCCATGATCGCGAGGAAGGCCTGGCTTTTGCCTGACCCGGATTCACCCACCACTGCGAGGGTTTCGCCTTCGGCGAGGGTGAAATCGAGGTCGGAGACGGCTTTCACCTCGGACTGGTGAAGCTGGAAGGTAACGTCGAGATCGTCGACGACGAGCACATCGGCCATCGTTCTATCGGTCCTTGGGGTCCAGGGCGTCGCGCAGGCCATCGCCGATGAAACTCAGCGACAGGAGCATGGCGACGAGGAAGAATGCCGGCGTGTAGAGCATCCACGGCATGGCTTCGGCGACGGGAGAGCCGAACGAGATCAGCGTACCTAGCGAGGTCTGCGGTTCCTGCACGCCAAGCCCGAGATAGGAAAGGAAACTCTCCGTGATGATGATCTCGGGCACCGTGAGGGTGGCGTAGATCACCACCGGCCCGGTGAGGTTGGGAACGATGTGCCGGAAGATGATGGTGAAGGGCCCTGCCCCGCCGGCCTTCGCCGCCTCGATGAACTCGCGTTGCTTGATGGAGAGCGTCTGGCCGCGGACGATACGCGCCATGGTCAGCCATTCGAGGCAGCCGATCCCGACGAAGAGCAGCACCGGCGAGCGGCCGAAGATCACCACCAGGATGATGACGAACAGGATGTAGGGCAGCGCGTACATGATGTCGACGAAGCGCATCATCACCGCATCCACCTTGCCGCCGAAATAACCCGCGATGGCCCCGTAGACGATGCCGATCACCACCGAGACGAGCGTGGCGACGAAGGCCACGAGCAGCGACATCTGCGTGCCCTGCAGCGTGCGGGCCAGCATGTCGCGGCCGTTCTGGTCGGTGCCGAAGAAGTGGCCCTTGGCCCAGTCGGGCGGCTTGCGGATGCCGGCCCAGTCGATCTTGTCGTAGGCCCACGGCAGGAAGTACGGGCCGACATACGCGATGAGGATGATCGCCAGGAACACGAAGATCGAGACGAGCGCTGCCTTGTTGCCGATGAGGCGCCGGAACGCATCCTGCGTCAGCGAGCGGCCTTTCGGCGCGCCCTTGGCGAGAGCGTCGGCATAGGCGGTGAGGGCGGCGTCCTTGCCGGTAATGCCAGCCATCAGCGGTACCTCACCTTGGGATCGAGCCAGGCGTAGACGATATCGACGATCAGGTTCAGCGCCAGGATGATGAAGACGTAGAGAATGGTGGTGCCGAGCACGAGGCCGTAGTCGCGGTTGAGCGCGGCGGTGATGAAATACTTGCCGATGCCGGGCAGCGCGAACACCTGCTCCACCACGATCGAGCCGGTGAGGAGATAGGAGAGGCCCGGCCCGAGATAGGACACCACCGGCACCAGCGCCGGCTTGATGGCGTGGCGCGCGAGGATCAGGCGGGCGCCGAGGCCCTTGGAGCGCGCGGTGCGGATGTAGTTGGTGCCCAGCGCCTCGATCATCGAGCCGCGCGTGAGGCGGGCGACGCGGGCGCCGTGCGGCATGGCGAGGATGATCACCGGCAGGACGAGGTTCAGCCAGGCGCCGGGCTGGTAGCCGCCGACCGGGAACCAGCGCAGATACACGCCGAACACGATCTGCACGATGTTGGCCATGAGGAAGTTCGGGATGATGATCGGCAGGAGCACGATCAGCACAAGCAGGTAATCCGGCCACTTGTTCTGGTTCACCGCGGCGATGGCGCCGGCGAGCAGGCCCGCGATCGTGCCGACGATGAAGGCGGTGAAGCCGAGCATCAGCGTGAACGGCAGGCCGATGCCGATGAGGCGCGAGACGTTGAAGTCCTTCATCACCATCGAGGGGCCGAAATCGCCGGTGAGCACGCCGCCGACATAGCGGAAGAACTGCATCACCAGCGGTTCATCGAGGTGATAGTAGGCGCGGATATTGCGCAACTGATCGGGCGGCAGCGCGCGCTCGCCGTCGAAGGGACCGCCGGGCGCCAGCCGCAGGATGAAAAAGCATACCGTGATCGTGAGCAGCACGATCGGGATAGCCGTAAGTACGCGCCTGAGCGCATAGCCGAGCATCTTGATTGTGACCTTTCCCGCGAGCCGGCGGGATCATCGCCGATAGCCGGCGGCAAATGGAAAGCGGCCGCGAAGTCCCAACTCCGCGGCCGCCGCTTGTCGAGAGCTTACTCGGACTTGCTCATCCAGCGGACGCGGTTGATGTCCTTGGTGTTGTCCTCGAAGCCCGAGATCTTGGGCGAAACGACGTTCTTGCTGACGTACCAGTAGATCGGGATCGCAGCGAACGACTCCATCGCCAGGTTCTCGGCTTCGTGCAGCAGCGCGGCGCGCTTGACGAGATCGAGTTCCTTCGAGGCGGAGGTGAGCAGTTCGTCGAACTTCGGGTCGCTGAAGCGGCCGTAGTTGTTGCCCCAGTTCATGGTGTCGCCCTGCTGCACGCCGCTCTTCAGCAGGTCGAGCGTGTTCGAGGCGTCGTCATAGTCGAGCAGCCAGCCGGCACGGCCGACGTTGAAGTCACCGGCGCGGAGCGCGTCGTAGTGCACGGCGGTCTCGGCGTTGAACAGCTCGACCTCGACGCCGATCTGCTTCCACATGTCGGCGATGGCGACGGCGATGCGCTGGTGGTTCTCGTTGGTGTTGTAGCGCAGCTGCAGCTTCAGCGGGTTCTCGGGCGAGTAACCGGCTTCAGCCATCAGCTTCTTGGCTTCCTCGACGCGCTGGTCGTAGGGCATCTCGGCCCAGTCCGGAGC
>JAEYTN010000486.1 GCA_023433985.1 Pseudomonadota bacterium
ACCGAAATCTGGTCAACATCGTCGATCGGTCAACCTACGGACGCCTGGGGATATGGTACGGTGCGCTCCAGACGTTTCTGCAGGATCCGGTGTTGGGGTCGGGTTTTGGGGGCGGGCAGTCGCTGGAAGACGTCTACTCCCAGGAGTCCGTGTACTACAGCCACTCCGTCATGCTGAACTACCTCAGGACGACCGGGGTCGTCGGGCTTTTTGCGCTGCTTCTGCTGCTGATCCACGTCACTCGCCGTGCCGCGGCAAGCTGGCGAACCGGCGGCAGGCCGGCGATGTTATTCCTCTTCCCCGTGCTGATGTTCTCATCGGTAGAGGCTGGTCTCCAACAGATGCCGGTCAGCTGGGTTCTGCTGTGGATTGCCGCCGGATACGCTCTTTCGCGTCCCGAGCCACCCGTCAAAGAAAGTGTCGGTCTGATGCCGGCGACGTCGATCTCCGGTTAGGATTCGCTCCAGGCGGCGCCAGCCCCTTTCGACCGCCGGCCAGATCTTCTGGGCCACAATGAAGGACGGTAGATGCAGGATACGGCGCAGGCGCACCTCGGTCGGATTCCAGCCACGGGCGGCGTAGTAATTGGTTCTGATCCGGTCGAACTCCTGGGCCTTCCTCGCTGCCCACTTCTGGGACATTTGACCGGCCGCAACTCGGAAGGCGCCGAGGCGCTTCGAAACCCATCGCCCCCGGGCTCCGGACAGCGTGTGCAGGAAGAAGTAGTAGTCGGTGTATATCCGCAGGTCGAAGCAGCTTCGGTCTGGACGCGTGGCAAGGTAGCGCTTGAAGAACACGGTTTCCGAATAGAGCTGGCGGTAGAAAAGCTCGTGATGTGCCCTCCGCAGGCCACGGATCGTTGCGCCCACGTAGAGCCCGCGTGTGGTGCTGTCGAAGGCAAAGTCGTCGGAGAAGACGAAGTCGACGCGGGGGTCGGTGAGCTTCTCCCGCGCGACGGCGAACGCCCCTGGCATCACGATATCGTCGGCATTCAACCAGTACAGTATCTCGCCTCGCGATCGGGCAACGGCCTTGTACAGGGCGTCGAGTTGCCCGGCGTCGGGTTCGGAAACGACGCTGACGTGCCTGCCACCCACCCGCTGTGCAACGGCAACGGTGTCGTCGCTACTCCCGCCATCGGCAATCACGATCTCGAAATCGGAATCCTGCTGCGCCAGTATGGACTGAAGCGTCTCGCCGATTGTTGTGGCGGCGTTAAAGGCTGGGATCAGTACGCTTATCTTCACATTACTCTCGGCAATCAATAGATGGCGTTACTTCAGCTAGGGGCGAAATCCTACACAGCTCTCGCGTTCGCCTCGAGGGTAGCGTGGGCTCTGGTGGCATTCTACCTTGTAGTTGTGCTGTCGCCAGACGAATTTGGTCGGTACTCCTTTGCGCAGATCACCGCTGGCCTGGCCATGCAGGTGGTCATCGGTGTGCTTCCCAATCTGCTCAGTTCGAGAATGGCACGCTCTGGTTTGCAGGCGTCGTCTCGCTTGCTTCTGATCGCGACATTGTATGCTGCGGTGGTGGCGAGCCTGCTGTCCGTCGTGGGAGCGCTCACCGATATCCTGCAGTTGACGAACTTTGGTCCGACGACGCTCCTCGCGATCGGGGCATGGATATTTGGCAGTTTCGTCGCTGCGATCCAGGTGGGCTACGCTCTGGCTTTCGGGCAGTATGGGCGCGCGGCGCTCGTGGGTCTGCTGCAGCCGGGATTGTACCTGGCGTTGATCTTGGGGCTTCACACTTCCAACGGGGAGCTGGTCGCACTGTATGCTGCGCTGGCGGCGGGTCTCCCTGCGCTCTTCTTCCTGGGCATCACGGTCGCGACCAATCGCAGTCCCCGGGAGCCAGCCCTGCACACGCTTCGCGAAGTGCTGCACGATCATCGCGATTCCGTCGGGCTCAATCTGGCGGCCATACCAACGGCAGTTGCCCTGTGGTTGATGCTCAACCTGCTGTCGGTGGGGGATCCCGTGCAATTGGCCCGCTATGGCTTGGCGAACCAGATGTTCGGCCTGTTCCTGTTTCTCCCCGCCGCACTTGCCGGAGTGGCAATCCCGAGGCTCACGCGTGGTGACCGTGCGTACCGCACCAGGGCTACGTGGCTCATGGCGGGCGGCTTTCTGGCGATATCGGTCCTGGCGGGAGCGGCTTCACTTCTGGTTGTCGTGCTGCCGTTCGTTCCGGCTCTGCTGGTGGATAGCCGGTATGAGATCGCAATCGCACTGATTACGGGGGGCTTCTTCGCGGCCAGGTCGCCGCTCGCCTGGATTAACCAGATTGACCGGAACCGCACAGCCGAGACACTGGCCCTTCTCGCTCACGCCGCCGTCCTGTTCTCGTTCGTCGTCCTTCCCCCTGACAGTGTTCTTGCGTTTGCCGTTCGCTTGGCGGCGGCGATTGTGTCCCTGTCCCTTTCCTTCTGGCTGGTCAGGCAGCAGGCCCGGCCGTGACGCGCGAGCCTTCGTGGGAGACCTGAAACGCCGGCATGGACGGTATGTGCTCCACAGGCTCAGATGTGAGCGCCGCTTGTAGTATTGTGCAGATATGGTCCCCGTTGGTTCAGGAGGTATCCAATGAGAGTGATTCTTGTCGCGGCGATCGCTGGCCTGTCACTAATAAGTGCAGCAAGTGCCAGATCTGTTGCGGTCGCGCCCGGCGATACATTGTCGTCGATCGCACTGAAGGAGCTGGGTAGTGGAAACCGCTGGCCTGAGCTCTGCGAACTGAACAAGGCGACACTGGCGAACTGCGATGTGCTCCCCGTGGGCGCCGCCATTCTTGTGACGCCGGAGGAGCCGGCGCCCGCGGCCGAAACCGATGCGCCAGCGCCCGCGCCAGCCGACATTGAAGCCGCGCCACCTCCCCCTGCCGAGGAAGAAGGCGTGACGGAGCAGAGGCCCGCTGACATCGCCGCGGACGAGCCGGAGGCGACTACGGAGCGCGTCAATCTCGTCGCCGAGCCGGGCAATTTCGCCGGCACCTACTGGGGTGGGTATTTCGTCAAGCCCGACCTTGTCCCCGGGCAACCAGACCCCACCGGCGGCACCGAGGCCACGCGCATCGAACCTGCCGACACAGCGAACGGCGCCTTCTCGGGTCTGTTTCGTGCTGAAGCTCTTCAGCCGGGCACCTACACCGTCGGCGTATGGCTGAGGGCCGTCGACGGTCCGCTGAAGGTGCGTTACGGGATCACCGACGCCTATCTGGCGCGGGAGATGGAACTCGGCCCAGACTGGCAATATGCGCAGGCGGTCATTGAAGTTGAAGCGCCGACCGACCGTCTGTTCGAGGTTTACGAGTTCGCCAAGAACAACCCCGCGTGGGAAATCTACGGCGTCAGTGTTGAGCGTGGTGAGTTCGACACCCCGTTCTACCCGGCTCCGTGATCTGACCGCGATGCGGATCGTCGGCCGATGGGCAGGCGATCCGCCGGAAGAGGAGGCGGCCACCAGGCCCTTCCTTGGGCGGAAGCCCATGGCCCGTTCATCTGCATGACTGCACGCCCAAAGCCGGCGTGCTGACCGGTCAGAAGGCATTCAGAAACCGTTCATCTGCGTTCATCTTGCCGGCGTTTTGACGGCAGATCGCGGTTGTTTGCGGGAGATGCCCCGATCCCCGCTGGACTCCTCGTCGTCGCTCCGGTAACGTTCCCGGCAGATCGCGGTGAACCGCGGCGGAGGAGTCGTTGGCTAAGCGGCCGACCATTATCGATGTGGCGAAGCTCGCCGGGGTGTCGAAAAGCACCGCGGCGCGGGCGTTGTCGGATGCCGGCGACGTCAATGACGCCACGCGTGAGCGGGTGCGCAGGGCGGCGGCGGCGGCCGGGTATGAGCGCAACCACCTGGCCGTGGGGATGCGGTCCGGGCGGTCCGGCCTGTTCGGGCTGGTGATCCCGGATATCGCGAACCCGTTCTGGGCCGAGGTGGCGCGGGGCGCGCAGGATCTGGTGGCCGAGAACGGCGCTTCGCTGCTGGTCTTCTCGTCGAACTGGGATCATGGGCGCGAGGCCGCGCATCTCAGGGCGCTGCGGCAGGCCCATGTCGAGGGCGCCATCGTCAACCCCGTGTCCGACAATGTCGATGACTTTGGCCGCTTCGGCGTGCCGCTGGTGTTGATCGGCTCGTCGGCTGAGCGCTTCCCGGATACCCCCTCGATCGGCTCCGACATCCGCCAGGCCGTGCGGCTCGGGCTCGATCACCTCGAGGCGCGCGGCCACCGGGCGCCGGCGCTGATCCTCGGGCCGCGCTCGCGCCTCGCCCGCGCCCGCTTCC
>JAEYTN010000510.1 GCA_023433985.1 Pseudomonadota bacterium
GACCGGCACCGTATCGACGGACGGCCGGCTCGCCGTGCTGCGCCAGTCGGTCCGCCCGGGCGCCGACGAAACCGTCGCCGACCTCTTCGGTGTCACCGGCGCCCTCGCGCTCCTCGCCCGCGCCGAACGCGGCGAAGCGACCGCCGCCGAGCTCGCCGACGCCGACTGGACGCTCGAAGCCCGCATGGCGGCGGCGCTGGCCGAACTCGGCCTCGACGTGGTGCCCGACACGCGGCTGCTGGCGCTGTCCGGCGGCCAGGCCACCCGCGCCGCCCTCGCCGCGCTCATCTTCGCCGAGCCCGATTTCCTGCTGCTCGACGAGCCCACCAACAACCTCGACCGCGATGGCTGCGATGCGGTGATCGGGCTGCTCGCCCGCTGGAAGGCCGGTGCGGTCGTCATCAGCCACGATCGGGAGCTGCTCGACACCATGGACGCCATCGTCGAGCTGACCACGCTCGGCGCTACCCGCTACGGCGGCAATTGGAGCCACTACCGCGAGCGGAAGGCCATCGAGCTCGCCGCGGCCCAGCACGACCTTGCCGATGCGGAGCGCCGGGTCGAGGAGACCCGCCGCGCTGCGCAGGCCGCGGCCGAGCGCCAGGCTCGGCGCGACAGCGCCGGCAAGAAGCTGGCGCGCAAGGGCGGCATCCCGAAGATCGTCCTCGGCGGCATGAAGGAGAACGCCGAGAACAGCGGGGCCGCCGGACGCCGCCTGGCCGAACGGCAGGGCCGCGAGGCGAAGGAGGCCGCGGGCCTCGCCCGCCAGCGCATCGAGATCCTGCAGCCCCTGAAGCTCGACCTGCCGTCGACCGGTCTCGCCGCCGGCAAGACCGTGCTCCGGCTCGACGGCGTATCCGCCGGCTACGACGCGGCCGATCCCGTGCTTCGCGATCTCTCCCTCGGTCTCGTCGGGCCGGAGCGGGTGGCGATCACCGGCCCCAACGGCTCCGGCAAGACCACGCTGCTGTCGCTCGTCACCGGCACGTTGCAGCCTTTCGCCGGCTCGGTGCAGGTGACGACGCGCTTCGCCATGCTCGACCAGCGGGTCAGCCTGCTCGATCCGGCCCTGTCGATCGCCGACAACTTCGCCCGCCTCAACCCGGGGGCGGACATCACCGCCTGCCGCGCCGCGCTCGCCCGCTTCATGTTCCGGGCCGATGCGGCGCTGCAGCCCGTCGGCACGCTCAGCGGCGGGCAGATGCTGCGGGCCGGCCTTGCCGCGGTGCTCGGCACCAGCCCGCCGCCGCTTCTCATCCTCGACGAGCCCACCAACCACCTCGACATCGACTCGATCGAGGCCGTGGAAGCCGGGCTCCGGGCCTATGATGGCGCCCTGCTGGTGGTCAGCCACGACGAAACTTTCCTCGAGACAATCGGCATCACGCGCCGCATCGTCCTCGGCGACCAAATAGAAGGTTGATGAAAGGTGTCCGCTGACCCGCAGCGCGGCCTATGACCGCCATTGAGAAATCCATCTGCGGGCTGCACCGTGGTTATTAGCCGCTTAAGCAATCTCGCCTAACCGTTGTTACAACGGCCCATTGCGGCTGAGGGGGTTGTGACATGATTTCGTTTGCACATTTGTCCATTGGCGCAAAACTTACGCTGACGTCGGCAGTTGGCGGCGCCCTGATCGTCGCTCTGATGATCAATCAGTGGTCGGGTAACCAGACCATTTCTTCGGCGATGACGTCGCTTGCCAACGAGCAGATGCTGCTCGACAGCATTTCCAGCGCCGAGGACTCGGTGGCGCGCATGGAAATCGCGGTTCGCGACGCGCGCCTGCAGGCATCGCCCGATGACGTCGGCAACGGCGCCGTCATTATCGACGCCCAACTGGCCGAAGCGAGCGCCGCGCTCCAACGGCCGATGGCCATTGCCAGCGACCCGGCCGAGCTGACCGCCATCCAGGGGGCCTTCAAGGCCTACTCGGATGCTGCGCACGGCATGATCGAGCTCATCACCGAGAACATGGCCATGGGCCAGGATTTCGCGGCCGAGGAGCAGTTCAAGGCCGAGCACATCGACCCCGCGCAGCAAAGCGTTACCACCCTGATCGACGCCGCGCAGGCCAAGTCCGTGGCCCGCACCACCGAGGCGCAGGCCCGCGTCAACGACACCATCGCCAGCGTCGGCTTTCTCGGCAACGTGCTGAGCGTCATCGCGCTGCTGGTGCTGGTGGGCTCCGCGCTCTTCTCGCTGCGCAGCGTTGCTCGCCCGATCCGCGCCATGACGGAGTCGATGAACAAGCTGTCGGCCGGCGACGTCGAGGCGGAAATCCCCTTCCTCGACCGCAAGGACGAGGTCGGCAAGATCGCCGGCGCCGTGCAGATCTTCAAGGAAGGCCTGGTCCGCGCCGCGAGCCTGGAGGCCGAGAAGGAGGCGACGCAGCGCCGCGCCAGCGCCGGTGCCATGGCCATGGCAGAGCTGCAGGGCAAGATCGCCGAAGTCGTCACCGCCGGCGTCGCGGGCGACCTGTCGAAGCGCATCGATGCCCGGTTCGAGGACAGTGAGCTGACCAGCCTCGCCGAGGGCGTGAACCGTCTGATGGATACGATGGACCGCGGGGTCACCGAGACCGGCACCGTGCTCGCCGCCATGGCGCAGACCGACCTCACGCATCGCGTTACCGGCGCCTACCACGGTGCCTTCGCGCGGCTGAAGAACGACACCAACGCGGTGGCCGACAAGCTCAGCGAGATCGTCGCCCAGCTCAAGGAAACCTCCCGCGGCCTCAAGACCGCCACGGGCGAGATCCTGTCGGGCGCCAACGACCTGTCCGAACGCACCACAAAGCAAGCCGCCACCATCGAGGAAACCTCCGCCGCGATGGAGCAACTGGCATCCACCGTGCTGCAGAACGCCGAGCGGGCCAGGGAGGCAAGCAACGTGTCGGGCAACGTCACGCGCACCGCGGAGGAAGGCGGCAAGGTGATGGGCGAGGCGACAACCGCCATGGAGCGCATCACCCAGTCCTCGGCCAAGATTTCCAACATCATCGGGCTGATCGACGACATCGCCTTCCAGACCAACCTGCTGGCGCTCAACGCGTCGGTCGAAGCGGCCCGTGCGGGCGAAGCCGGCAAGGGCTTCGCCGTCGTGGCCGTCGAGGTGCGCCGCCTCGCCCAGTCGGCCGCCGAAGCGTCGGCCGAAGTGAAGGTGCTGATCGAGCAGTCGGGCACCGAGGTAAAGACCGGCTCAAAGCTGGTCGCCGACGCGGCAGCCCGCCTGCAGTCGATGCTGGAAGCGGCCCGTTCCTCCAACGAACTGATGGATGGCATCGCCCGCGAGAGCCGGGAGCAGGCCTCCTCGATCGAGGAGGTGAACACGGCCATCCGCCAGCTCGACGAGATGACCCAGCACAACGCGGCGCTGGTCGAAGAAACCAATGCGGCCATCGAGCAGACCGAGGCGCAGGCCAACGACCTCGACCGCATCGTCGATGTGTTCACGCTCGACGACGCCGCGGCGGCTCCGGCCCGGCGCCGCCTAGCCGCCTGATCGACCCCACCCCCTCCATCCTCGAAGGCCGGGCCTCACCGCCCGGCCTTCTGCTTTTGGCGTGGTCGGAAGCGTCTGCGCGCGGACGCTTCAGGCCCCGTTCATCTTGGGTGACCCAGAAGCAGAAACATTTCAGATCGTCATCTGGTCTTTGCCAGAAAAAGCCACAGTTCTAGGGTGCTTAGCCCGGTAAGGGGCATCAGGGGTGAGGGATAAAATGAAGCGGCTGCTCAGCTCCGCGGGATGGTTCATGGCCATCCTCGTTCTGGTGCTCAACATGGGGAGCGCCTTTGCTCAGGATCGGACGGTAAACCTGCTGCCGGGCACTGACCTGCCGGGGTTCGACTACTCGGTAGTCAAGAACACCGACCTCGACGCCTGTTCGGCGGCCTGCTCCGAGGATCGCATCTGCCGGGCCTTCACGTTCAACGAAAGCGCCAGGTGGTGCTTCCTCAAGGGAGACGCCGGCCCCGAAACCGCCTTCGCCGGCGCTACCTCCGGCAAGGTCGATCCCGCCGCCCAGCAGGAGCTCCTGGCCGAGCGCCAGTCCGAATTGCCGTTCCCGGCGCAGGACCTCATCTACTACGCCACCACCTTCGCGCAGCAGCTGCCCACCACCGACGCGCCGCCGCCGAACCTCACCTATGACGACCTGATCGCCGCCGGCGACGAGGCCGTATCCACCGGCAACATCGCCGCCGCCAACGTCTCCTACCGGCAGGCCCTGGCGCTCAACAGGAACGATCCGGCGCTGTGGCTGAAGCTCGCCGACGTGCAGATCGAGCGCGCCGATGCCGACCTCAGGAACAACAATTCCTCCTCCGCCTACGATTTCGCGCAGAACGCCACCTACTCGGCGCTGAACGCCTTCCTGCTGTCCGAAAGCATTGCCGAGCGCGCCAAGGCGCTGGGCCGCCTCGCCGCCGGCCTCGAACGCCGCCAGATGTGGCGCGAGGCGATCGCGAGCTACCGCACCTCCATCGCGCTGGTCGATGACGCCGGGCTGCAGGGCCGCCTCGACCAGGTCGTGGCCGAGCACGGCTTCCGCATCACCTCCAACGAGGTGGATTCCGAAGCGGCCGACCCGCGTATCTGCGTCGTCTTCTCCGATACGCTCCCGGCCGGCGACACGGACCTGTCGAGCTATGTCGTGGTCGAGAACGCCCCGCAGGTCGCAGTCGAGACCCAGCAGAGCCAGCTCTGCCTCACCGGCGTCGATCACGGCCGCCGCTACGCCATCAGGATCCGCTCCGGCCTGCCTTCGGCCAGCGGCGAGACGCTGCGCAGCGACGCCGAGCTCAACGTCTACATCCCCGATCGCTCGCCCTTCGTCGGCTTTGCCAACAACGCCTACGTCATGCCCGCCGGCCTCGGCGGCGGCCTGCCGATCACCTCGGTGAACGCCGGCTCGGCCGACATCGCCATCTACCGCATCGGCGACCGCAATATCGCCACCGCAGTCCGCAACGGCATCTTCCGCGGCAACCTCGACGGCTATTCGGCCGAGGAT
>JAEYTN010000527.1 GCA_023433985.1 Pseudomonadota bacterium
GTCATTGCCGAGGTGATGGTCGAGGGGCGCGGGCGCCACCTGGGGCTGATCCGTGGCGGACGCTCCACCAAGCTGGCATCGACGCTGCAGGCCGGGAACTCGGTGCAGCTGACGTGGCGGGCCCGGCTCGAGGAACATCTCGGGACATTCACGCTGGAGCTGACGGATTCGCGGGCGGCGGGGCTGATCGCCGACCGGGTGCGGCTCTATGCGAGCCAGCTGGTGTGCGAGCACCTGCGGCTGCTGCCGGAACGCGACCCGCATGACCGGTTGCTGGGGCTTGCCATCGGGCTGCTCGACCGGCCGGCGACGACGCGGGAGCTGGGGGCAGCGCTGGCGCGGTTCGAGCTGATCCTGCTCGATGAACTGGGGTTCGGGCTCGACCTGATGAGCTGCGCGGCGACCGGTACGACGAGGGGGCTGAGCCATGTGTCGCCGAAGACGGGCAGGGCGGTGAGCCGCGGGGCGGCCGAGCCCTATCTCGACCGGCTGCTGCGGCTGCCGGGCTTCCTGATCGGCGAGGGCGAGGCGGATGTGGAAGCGGTGCGCGATGCGTTCGTGCTCACCGGACACTTCCTCGACATGCATGTGTGGGGGCCGCGGCAGCTCGACCCGCCGGCGGTGCGGGACGCGCTGATCGAGGCGGTGAGCCCGCGCTAGGCAGGCGCCTCCACGGTGACCCGGCGTGCGCGCACGCTCGTCCAGGTGAAGGCGGCGATGAAGGCGATGGCGAGCAGCAACACGATGGTGGGGGCGGGGGCGCTGTCGATGAAGAACGACAGGTAAACGCCGAGGAACGAGGCGAGCAAGGCGACCAGCATCGCGAGGCCCAGCATTGCGCCGAAACGGCGGGTGAGAAGGTGCGCGATGGCGCCGGGGGCGATCAGCAGCGCGACCGACAGGATGATGCCCACCGAGGTCAGCGCGCCGACGATGGTCAGCGTGATGAGGCACAGCAGGCCGTAGTGCAGCAGCCCGACCGGCAGGCCGACGGCGCGGGCCTGGGTTGGGTCGAAGGCGTGCAGCAGCAGGTCGCGCCACTTGAGCGCAATCGCGCCGGCCGAGATCAGCGCGACGATGCCGGCTACGATCAGGTCGGCGGGGCCGATGCCGAGGATGTCGCCGAAGAGGATGTGGTCGAGGTGCACGTCGGACTGGATGGCGACGTAGAGCAGCAACCCGAGCCCGAACATGCCGGAAAAGACCACGCCCATGGCGGTGTCGCGCTTCACCCGGCTGTTGTCTGCAAGGTAGCCGGTGGCGACCGCCGACAGCATGCCGGCGATGAAGGCGCCGACGGCAAAGGGCCAGCCGACGATGTAGGCGATGACGACGCCGGGGAACACGGCGTGGCTGATGGCGTCGCCCATCAGCGACCAGCCCTTGAGCACCACGAAGCAGGAGAGCAGCGCCATCGGGACGGCCACGAGGATCGCGGCGGCGAAGGCGTAGTTCATGAACTCGAACTGGAACGGCAGCAGCGGATCAAACCCCATCGGTGGTCTCCGCGGCTGCGGTTGCGGCCCGGCGGCGGGCGGCGATGAGGCCGTGCTTGGGGGCGAAGATGAAGGCAGCAAGGAAGATGGCGGTCTGCAGCACCACGATCAGCCCGCCGGTGGCGCCATCGAGGAAGTAGCTGAGATAGGCGCCGACGAAGCTGGTGACCGTGCCGAGCAGCACGGCAATGAGCAGCAGGCGCGGGAAGCGGTCGGTGAGGAGGTAGGCGGTGGCGCCGGGCGTTACCACCATGCAGATGACGAGGAAGGCGCCCACCGTCTGCAGCGCAGCGACCGTGGAGGCGGCCAGCAGGGTGAAGAACAGGCCGCGGAGCAGGGTGGGGCGAAGGCCGATGGAGCGCGCGTGGTTCTCGTCGAAGAACACCACCATCAGGTCGCGCCACTTGGCGAGCAGGATAGTGAGCGAAACGACCCCGATGATGGCGAGCTGCAGCGTATCCTCGGGCGTGATGGCAAGGATGTTGCCGAGCACGATCGTCTGGATGTTCACCGAAGTGGGCGAGAGCGACACCATGAACAGGCCCAGCCCGAAGAAGGACGAGAAGATGAGGCCGATGATGGCGTCCTCGCGCAGCTTGGTGCGCTCGTTGAGGAACAGCATGGCGGCGGCGGCGAGGCCGCCCGAGAAGAAGGCGCCGAGCGCGAAAGGCAGGCCCAGCATGTAGGCGCCGGCGACGCCGGGGACGATGGCATGGCTCAGCGCATCGCCGATCAGCGACCAGCCCTTCAGCATCAGGTAGCAGGAGAGGAAGGCGCACACGGCGCCGACCATTGCCGACACCCACATGGCGTTGAACATGTAGCCGTAGCCGAACGGCTCGAGCAGGACTTCCATCAGCGGCCGGGCTCCCGCCCGCGTTGCTGCATGGCGCCGTCCTCGCCGTAGAAGACGAGGGGGCGTTCGTCGTCGGTGAGCACCGAGATCTGGCGGGTATCGGCATCATCGTGGAGGTTGGCGCCGCCCAGTACGAAGTGGCGAAGCACGCCGCCGAAGGCCCTCGCCAGGTTCTCCTGCGTGAAGGTTTCGGCGGTGGGCCCGTAGGCGAGGACCGTACCGCGCAGCAACACGGTGCGGTCGCAGAACTCGGGGACGCTGCCCAGGTTGTGGGTGGAAACCAGCATGACCCGGCCTTCGTCGCGAAGATCGCGGAGCAGGGCGATGATGGCATCCTCGGTCTTCACGTCGACGCCGGTGAAGGGCTCGTCGAGCAGGATGACGCGGGCATCCTGCGCCAGGGCGCGGGCGAGGAATACCCGCTTGCGCTGGCCGCCGGAGAGCTCGCCGATCTGCCGCTTGCGGTACTCGCTCATGCCGACCCGGTCGAGGGCGGTGGAGACGGCGGCCTGGTCGGCCGGCCTCGCCATGCGCAGCCAGTTCATGTGGCCGTAGCGACCCATCATCACCACGTCCTCGACGAGGACGGGGAAGTTCCAGTCGACCTCCTCGCTCTGCGGCACATAGGCCACGAGGTTCTGCCTCAGCGCCTCGCGCACGGGCCGGCCGAGCACGGTGATCTCCCCCCGGGCAAGGCGGACGAAGCCCATGATGGCCTTGAACAGCGTGGACTTGCCGGAACCGTTGACGCCGACTAGCGCGGTGATGGTGCCGGTGGGACTTGAGAAGGTCGCATCGCGCAGCGCTGTGTGGCCGTTGCGATAGGTCACCGTAGCGTTACGGATCGAGATGCCGTCCTCGGCAGCGATCGTGGTGGCGGCGTTCATTGCGCAAGACCCGCGGCAATGGTTTCGGAAGTGACGCGCAACAGGTCGAGATAGGTAGGCACCGGCCCGTCGGCCTCGGTGAGCGAGTCGACGTAGAGCACGCCACCGTAGCGGATGCCGGTTTCACGGGCGACCTGGTTGGCCGGATCGGGCGAGATGGTGCTCTCCGAGAAGATTACGCCGATATGATTGGCGCGGACGGCGTCGATCACCTCGCGCACCTGCCGGGGCGAGCCTTGCTGATCGGCGTTGATCGGCCAGAGGTAGAGCTCCTTAAGGCCGAAATCGCGCGCGAGGTAGGAAAAGGCGCCTTCGCTTGTCACCAGCCAGCGCTTCTCCTCGGGGATAGCGGCAAGCTCGGCCTGGATGGGGGCGATGGTGGCCTCTATCTTTGCCTTGTACGCCTCGGCGTTGGCCTTGTAGGTCTCGGCGTTGGCCGGGTCGTATTGCGCGAAGGCATCGCGGATGTTGTCGACGTAGATCATCGCCGCGGTCGGCGACATCCAGGCGTGCGGGTTGGGCTTGCCTCGGTACGGGCCCTCGCTGATGCCCATCG
This sequence comes from Pseudomonadota bacterium, assembly GCA_023433985.1. Classification (GTDB taxonomy): domain Bacteria; phylum Pseudomonadota; class Alphaproteobacteria; order Rhizobiales; family Devosiaceae; genus Devosia_A. The sequence goes on from JAEYTN010000527.1 coordinate 3,796, forward strand.
GTTCGACACCATCCGAAACCACGACGCTCGGCACATCGCGCAGGCTGCGCAGGAAGCGCTCGAACCAAAGCTCGAGGTTGAGGCCGTTCCAGAGGATCAGGTTGGCGCCCTGGGCGCGCTGGATGTCGCCGGGCGTGGGCTGGTAGTTGTGAATCTCGGCGCCGGGCTTGGTGATCGACTCCACGTCCGCCGCGTCGCCGGCGACGTTGCGGGCGATATCGGCGATGACGGTGAAAGTGGTCACGGCCTTGAACTTGGCCTGGGCCAGCGCCGGGGGAACGGGCAGCAGGACCAGGGCGGCTACCGCGGCGGCAAGCAGCCGGCGCCGGACAATGCGCATCGTCAATACACCCTTGTTGCAAATGACTTGCACAATCCTGACACAGCTTGATTGCTGTTGCAAGTCATTCGCATAACGGGCGAGCGAGCACCTGGTTCCGGAGCGCGAACGCGCCCTGTGGACTCATTGCCGGCGGCGGAGGGAAGCGGCGGTCAGGCGTACTTGCCGGGACGCAGTGGCGCGGGCGGCGGCTCGGCGGGGAGGCCGAGCTTGTGGCGGAGCTTGTTGAGCGCGAGGCGCTGCATCTGCGCCTGCCCGAGCTGCGGCGGGCAGATGACGACGACCTCGGTGCCGGTCGACTCGTCGATGGCGGCCACGCGCATCTGGCCGCCGAGCTGGGTGAACTCGAAAAGCACCCTTCCCGTGGGAGGTTGGCCGGACGGACTGTTGTCTGGTCCGGCCACCATCGATCAGGCGTCCGAGAAGCTCACGACGCCCTGCGCGTCGTACTGGTAGACGTCGTCGCGGAAGCTCACCGT
>JAEYTN010000534.1 GCA_023433985.1 Pseudomonadota bacterium
GTGTTCCTCACGGTGCTCGCCTCGGTCGTGGTGGTGCCGATCAATATCGGGTTCGGCGTCTGCGTCGCCTGGCTCGTCACCCGCTTTCGCTTCCCCGGCCGGCAGCTGCTCATCACCATCACCGACATCCCGTTCTCGATCAGCCCGATCGTCGCCGGCGTCTGCTACCCCTTCCTTTATGGCGGGCAGGGCCTGCTCGGGCCGGCGCTCGAAGCGGCCGGCATCCGGCTGATGTTCACCGTCTTCGCCATCTTCCTCGTCAGCCTGTTCGTCACCGCGCCGTTCGTGGCGCGCGAGCTGATCCCGCTGATGCAGCAGCAGGGCGGCGAGGACGAGGAGGCGGCCCTCTCCCTCGGCGCCAATGGCTGGCAGATGTTCTGGCACGTCACCCTGCCCAATATCCGCTGGGCGCTGTTCTATGGCGCGGTGCTCTGCAACGCCCGGGTCATGGGCGAGTTCGGCGCCGTGTCGGTGGTGTCGGGGGCGGTGCGCGGCCAGACCCAGACGCTGCCGCTCCAGATCTCGCTGCTCTTCAACGATTTCAACGTCTCGGGCTCGTTCGCGGCGGCCTCCACCCTGGCGCTGATCGCGCTGCTGACGATCGTCGCCAAGGCCCTGCTCGAAGCCCGCGGCGTGGGCAGCGGCGGCCGCCACTAGCCGAAGCGGTGGAGCAGCTACCCCTGCTCCGCCACCGCATGGGGCTCGAGCCTCGCCCAGTCGAAGCTCACGCCCACCCCCGGCTCGTCCGGCGCCACCGCGCGTCCGCCTTCGAGGCGCAGCGGCCGCGTGGTGTACTGATCGATGTCGAAGCTGTGCGCCTCCACCCAGCCGTCGCTTGGGTAGCCGGCGACGAGGCTGACATGGAGCTCCTGCATGCCGTGGCTGCAGACCGGCACCCCCGCCGGCCCGAACAGCGCCGCCGCCCGCAGCCAGCCGGTGATGCCGCCGCAATTGCTCGCGTCGGGCTGGATGAAGGAGAGCTTGGACTGCGCCAGCGCATAGCCGAACTCGTGGGCCGTGTGGAGGTTCTCGCCCATCGCCAGCGGCATGCCCGTGGCATCGGCAATCGCCGCGTACCCCCGATAGTCGTCGGGCTCGACCGGCTCCTCGAACCACAGCAGGTCGTAAGGCGCAAACGCCCGTGCCGCCGCGATCGCCTGCGGCACGTCGAAGCCGTAATTGGCATCGACCATTAAGGCGACCTCGGGCCCGATCAGCTCGCGCACCGCGCGCACCCGCGCCACGTCCTCGGCGAGCGTCGGCTGGCCGACCTTGATCTTCACCGCATCGAATCCTGCCGCGAGATACCCCCGGACGTTGTCGAGCAGTTGCTCCAGCGGGAAGTTGAGGTCGATGCCGCCGCGATAGGCCCGCGCCGTCCGATCCGCGCCGCCCGCCAGCTGCCACAGCGCCTTGCCCTCGCGCCGGCCCCGCAGGTCCCACAGCGCGATATCCACCGCCGACATGGCGAAGGCCGTGATCCCGCCGCGGCCGACATAGTGGATGTGCCACCACATGCCGTCATGGATGCCATCGATATCGGTCGCGTCCCTGCCGATGAGGAACGGCGTCAGCTCATGCTCGACAATCGAAAGGATCGCCCGCCCGCCCTTGCCGCCGGTATAGGTGTAGCCGGTGCCCTCGCTGCCATCGGCGAGCCGGATGGTCACTGTCACCAGCTCGAAATGCGTGTGCGCGCCATGTTTGGCATCGCTCATCGCCTCGCGCAGCGGCACGCGGAAGAGCCGCGCGCGGACGTCGGTGATCGCCATCGCCGACAGCTTCTGCTCCAGCACCATTAGTCCCCATTTTGGTCCGACCGATATGGCGCAGGAAAGCGCCTGCCGCGCGCGAAAGTCAATTGCCGCAGCCGCATTTGCCGGTTTGGTCTGACGAAACTACGTACCTACTTGCGCTTTCATCCGATGTGTTGGATCAATTCCCGGTCCCGTTTGGAGGAGGCTGAATGCTGGACATGCCTGATGCGCCGGTGGAAACCGTGTCCCGGGCCACCGCGCGGGCCGCGGACGCGGTGGTCGATCGCATCGAAGCCCGCATCACGTCCGGCGAGCTGGCCGACGGCGCCTTCCTGCCCGCCGAACGCGAGCTGATGGCGGAATACGGCATCAGCCGCACGGTGGTGCGCGAAGCCATCGCCCGGCTCGCGAGCCGCGGCCTGATCGAGGCGAAGCACCGCTACCGCCCCGTCGTCCGCCAGCCCGGCTACGACGCAGCCCTCGCGGCCATAGGCGGTGTGGTCTCGCACCTCCTGAACCAGAGCAGCGGGGTCAAGAACCTCTACGACATGCGGGTCTTCCTCGAGGCGGCGCTGGTCCGGCACGCGGCGCTCCATGCCCGCAAGGACGATATCGCGGCGCTGCGCGCTGCCCTCGCGGTGAACGAAGCCGCGATCCCCGATTCCGGCCGCTTCTACCTCACCGACGTGGCGTTCCACGCGGTGCTTTACGATATCCCGCGCAACCCCGCCTTCCCGGCGGTGCACAAGGCCTTCACCTCGTGGCTCGCGCCGCACTGGGAGCGCATGCTCCGCTCGCCCGAGCGCAACCGCATCAACTTCCTCAGCCACCGCTCGATCTGCGACGCCATCGTCGACCGCGATCCCGACGCAGGCGAGCGGGCGCTGCAGAACCACCTCGGCGCCGCCTGGGAATATGTCCGGGGCACGTTCGAGGACACCGCGGCCGAC
>JAEYTN010000047.1 GCA_023433985.1 Pseudomonadota bacterium
CCGAGGGCCAGGCCTTCATCACTGAGCAGCGGGCCATGCTTGACCAGGCGGAAACCGTGCCGATGGCACCGGGCGAGCTGGTCATCGGCACCGTCTGCGGCGGCTCCGACGGCACGTCCGGCATTACCGGCAACCCGGCGGCGGGACGGGCCTTCGACATGCTCGTCGAGGCCGGAGCCGCCTGCATCTTCGAGGAAACCGGCGAACTGATCGGTTGCGAGCACATCATGGCCGACCGGGCGATTACCCCCGAGCTCGGCGGCGAACTCGAGGCCAGCGTCGCCAAGGCGGCCCGTTACTACGCCACCCTCGGCTACGGCTCCTTCGCCGCCGGCAATGCCGAGGGCGGCCTCTCCACCATCGAGGAGAAGTCGATGGGCGCCTACGCCAAGTCCGGCGCCTCGCCGATCAGCGGGCTGATCAAGCCCGGCGACATCCCGCCGCGCGGCGGCCTCTACCTGCTCGACGTGGTGCCCGACGGCGAGGTGCGCTTCGGCTTCCCCAACATCAACGACAATGCCGAGATAGCCGAGCTCATCGCCTGCGGCAGCCATGTCGTGCTGTTCGTCACCGGCCGCGGCTCGGTGGTGGGCTCGGCCATCTCGCCGGTGGTGAAGATCTGCGCCAACCCCGAAACCTACCGCCGCATGGAGGACGACATGGACGTCAATGCCGGCCGCATCCTCGATGGCGGCGCCACGCTCGACGAGGTCGGGAGCGAGATCCGCGACCTGGTGCTGGGGCTCGCCGCAGGCGGGCGGACCAAGTCCGAGGAGCTGGGGCACCAGGAGTTCATCCTCACCTACAAGAGCTTCACTCCCATCGGCCCCTCCTGCCTCCCGTCAGCGTGACTGCGATGACCGACGTCTCCGACCGCCTCGCTGCCTGCTATACCGGGGTGGTGCATGACGTGATGCGAGCCATGGGGCTGAGCGCCTTCACCCTGCCCGCCGAGTTGCGCCCGATCCTGCCGGAGCGGGCAATGGCGGGCCCCGCCTTCACCATCGAGGGCGAGGTCGTCCCGGGCGTGGACCCGCACCAGACTCTGCTGGCTTGGACCGGGCTGCTCTCGAAGGCGCCCGCCGGCTCGATCTGGGTCTCGCAGCCCAACGACCGCGTCGTCGCGCACATGGGCGAACTCTCGGCCGAGACGCTGAAGAACAAGGGCGTCCGCGGCTGCGTCACCGACGGCTTCATCCGCGACGTCAACCTCCTGCTGGCGATCGGCTTCCAGACGTGGTGCCGCGGCTTTACCCCGCGCGACATCGTCGGCCACTGGCTGCCCAGGGCCACCGAGGTCACCGTCGCCATCGGCGATGTCAGCATCGCGCCCGGCGATTATCTGCTTGGCGACCGCGACGGCTTGCTGCGCATACCCCGCTCAGAGGTCGGCGCCGTCGTCGAACGCGCGGAGGCAGCCATGGCGACCGAGAGTCTGGTCCGCAGGGCGATCCTGGCAGGTACCGACCCCCGTGACGCCTACCTGAAATACGGAAAGTTCTAGGCCAGCCCGACCAGTACTGCCCGTTGTTGCCGGGAAGTTGAGGCTGGCGCCTTCCTGGTGCTCCGATGAGATGTGCACACGCCACGCTGGCTTCGGACATGGGCTTCTCAAGCTGTTGAACGAAAGTTTACCACCTGCCTGTCGCCGCAGCGGCCCGGTTCTCGCGGCTGAGGCGCTGTGGCTGCACTTTCGGACCGGCTGCCCTCACTCGCCGTGCCGCATTGAAAACATAGTCATGACTGCATTTTGTCCAAAACGGACTGCTGGCGGCAAGCAATGCGGAAGCTACTCGAACGTTCGGCGGCGCTCGATGTTTTGCGTGAAGCAAGCGAGCGGACGCTGGCGGGCCATGGTGGTACTGTGCTGATCGAGGGTGAGGCAGGGATCGGCAAGACCACCCTGCTGCAGGCCTTCGCGGAGAGCCATGCCGGCGATTTCCACGTCTCCTGGGGTTGGTGCGAGGCGTTGTTCACGCCGCGGCCGCTCGGTCCGCTGCATGACATCGCGCACTCGCTCGGGCCGGAGGTCGAGGCCCTGCTCGAGCAGTCGGTGTCGCCCGACCGGCTGTTTCCCGCCGTGCTCAACCAGTTGCAGGACGACGATCGCCCGCAACTGCTGATCCTCGAAGACCTGCATTGGGCCGACAACGCCACGCTCGACCTGGTCAGATATCTCGGCCGCCGGATCGGGCTGCTGCCCGTGATGGTTGTGCTGACCGCGCGGAGCGACGAGATCGGCACCGATCATCAGCTGTCCTACGTGCTCGGCGACCTGCCGTCGGCGGCGGTGCGGCGCATCAAGCTCGGACCGTTGTCGCCCGCCGCGGTGCTGGAACTGGCGCTCGAAGCGGGTCGCGCCAGCGACAGCCTCTACCGTGTGACGGCCGGCAATCCTTTCTTCGTGACGGAGCTGCTGGCGGCCGGATCGGAGGATGCGGGCGAGGTGCCGGACTCTATCCGCGACGCCGTCTGGTCGCGCCTGTCGCGGCTGACGCCGGGAGAACGCGACGTGCTCGAAATGATCAGCATCGTCCCCGGCACGTCCGAGCTGGGGCTGATCAAGGCACTGCTCGGCGACGGGGCCGAGACGCCGGTCGACATGGCCGTCAGCCGCGGACTGCTTCGGCGCGACGAGCGCGGCGATATCTCGTTCCGGCACGAACTGGCGCGGCAGGCGACCCTCGACCGGCTGTCGGCGAGCCTGCAGCGCTCGCTCCACAGCAAGGTCGAGGCGGCGCTCGCCACCTTGCCCGGGCAGGACAGCATGCTGCACCTCGCGCGGCGCGTTCACCACGCTGCCGGCGCCGAGGACGGTGGCAAGGTGCTGGAGCTGGCGCCCCGCGCGGCCAACCGCGCCTCGCTGCTCGGCGCCCACCAGCAGGCCGCCTCGTTTCTCGCCACGGCGCTGCGTTACGCCGACGAGGCGGAACCCGAGCTGGCGGCGCAGCTGCACGAGAGCTGGGCCTACGAGGCGAGCCTCGGCCTCTACGACTACAACGACATCATCAAGAGCCATCACCGGGCGATTGCCATCTGGCGCGAGCTGGGCAACAGCGCCAAGGTCAGCCTCAACTACCGGCTGCTGTCGCGGCTGCACTGGCGGCGGGGCGAAGGCGACGAGGCGCGTAACTTCGCCGACCTCGCGGTCGATGAGGTGGAAGGCACCGGGCCCGGGCCTGATCTCGCCATGGCCTACAGCACGCGCTCGCAGCTCAACATGTTGCACTACCGGTTCGCCGAAGCCATCGAGTGGGGCTGGCGTGCCATCCGCCTGGCCGACGAACTCGGCGTGGTCGAGACGCGCGTCCACGCCCTCAACAATGTCGGCACCGCCATGCTGTTCGACGGGCAGCCGGGCGGACGAGAGGTGATGGAGGAAGGGCTGACGCTCGCGCTCGAGCACGGCTTCCACGACCACGCCGCCCGCGCCTACACGAACTTCGCCGAGTACGCGGTAGTCTACAAGGACTTCGAGCTGGCCGAGCGGCTGCTGGCCGAAGGCATCGCCTTCGCGGCCCGGCACGACCTCGATTCCTCCACCCAGTACCTGCTCGGGCGGCAGGCGCAGCTCAGGATGGAACAAGGCCGGCTGCGCGAGGCCGAAACGATTGCCCTGGGCGTGATCGGCATGGAGCGCCTGCCGGTGGTCATGCACCTGCCGGCGCTGACGGTGCTCGGCCGGGTGCAGATGCGGATGAACCAGCCCGAGGGGCAGCAGGCGCTTGAGCGGGCGCTGGCGGAGGGCCTGCCGACGGGCGAGCCGCAGCGCATCTTCCCCGTCCGCATTGCCCTCGTCGAGGCCGCCTGGCTGAAGCAGGACCTCGAGGCGGCGCACGCTCAACTGCGGGCGCTTACCGAGATCGAGCTCAGCGGGCTCAGGCAGTGGGACCTCGGCGAGCTGGCGGCCTGGTGGCGGCGTTGCGAGGTGCCGGAGCCCCTGCCGGTCAGGGTCGACAGGATACCCCCCGCCTGGGCGCTGGAATTCGAGGGCAGGCCGGCGGAGGCCGCTGCGGAGTGGACGCGGTTGGGACTACCCTACGAGGCGGGGATGGCGCTGCTGCAGGTCGAGGATACGGCGGCCACCGCGCTGCCGCAGGCCATGTCGATCTTCGACGGCATCGAAGCGCGGCAGGCGATGCTGCTGGCCCGCAGCCGGGCGCAACTGCTGGGCGTGGCGCAGGAGATGCCCCCGGTGAGGCGCGGCCCCTATGCGAGTTCGCGGCAGCATCCGATGGGGCTCACGGCCAGCGAGCAGCAGGTGCTGCGGCTGATCGCCGAGGGCCGGAGCAACAAGGACATCGCCCGACACCTGTCGCGTTCGCCGCGCACCATCGAGCATCAGGTTTCAGCCGTGCTCGGCAAGTTCAGCGCCACCAACCGGATCGAAGTGATGCTCCGCCTGCGGACGGAACCATGGCTCCTGACGTCCGTCGAGGATGCATAGGTAGCCTCACCTATGCCCCGCCGCCCGAAACATAGGGGCCATCCTTTAAATCGTGGGCGATCTCCCCGTACCGTCTAGGCGGCTCCACCGATTTGTCGGCTAGGGCAATGACTTAGCCTCCTCCTGCTCGATCTTGGAGCGAGGAGGAAATCATGACGACTACCGGGAATGCCGCAACGCTGCGGGCCGTTCGGCCAGCAAACCGGCTGCTCGACGGACTGATGCTGCGGATGCGCGGCCCGGGGGGCTACTACAATATCGGCAACGTGTTGGCGCTGGTGACTGGCCTCGGCCTGCAGGTCGCCCATGGTGTTGGCGCCGGGAGAAGCGGGATGGAGATCGTCTCCGGCTTTTTCGCCGGCAGCCCGCAGGCGGTGGCGTTCACGGTCGCCTCGGGCATCTTCATCTGCAGCGGTGAAGTGTACCATCGTGCCTTCAGGGACGGCACGCCGGATCGCCGTCTGACCCGGATCGCGGACTTTCTTTCCGCCCTCGGTGCGGTGGCGATCACCGTCAGCCTGGTCTTTCTCGGGCAGGCGGTGCTGGCGCTGGTGGCGGGGACCCTTCTCGTCTCCGGCAAGCTGGGGAGCGCCATGTTCGGGGACGAGGCGATTGCGTCGCCGCTCTGGCCGGCACGCTGGCCCGACCCGTTCCGGCTGCTCGTGCTCTTCTCGCGTGTGCCGGCACTCATCGCCCCGACCCTCGATCTGCTGCACCAGCTGGCGCTCGGTTCTCCGCCGATCGCGCTGATCCAGCCGGCGGTCCTCATCGCCTGCCTTCTGCTCTGGGGTCGGGCCGACCTTCTCCTCCTGGGCTTCGGCCGGCGCCCGACAGCAGCCGCGCTGGCTGGCTGAGCACTTCCCATCCCCCTGCAACAGCAGCCGACGTCCATCGGGCGCCGGCCGCCGACGATCCCCTTCATCTTCAGCATCAGGAGCTCACCATGATCACCGACATCAGCACCATCGAACCGGAACGGCTGCCGGCCATCCCAACAGCGCCACGACATGCGCTCGACGGGATCGAGCACCGGCTGCGGACGGCGCACGCCAACCACCTCGGCTACCCCTACAACCTGGCCGGCGCCGCCCCGGTGCCGCCTGCCTTCGGCAACTACCTCATCAACAATCTCGGCGATCCCTATGCGGGCTCACACTATGCCTCTGAGGTCTGCGACCTCGAGCGCGACGTGGTGGACTGGCTGATGGACCTCTGGGGCTGCGACGATCGCGGGGCCTATTGGGGCTCGGTCGGAACGAGCGGCACGGAGGGCAATTTCTGGGCCCTGTACCTAGCGCGGGAGGCGTTTCCGAGCGCCATCGTCGTCCATCCCCGGGAGGCGCACTACTCGATCCCGAAGGCAGCTCGGATCCTGGGCATCGGCACGCAGGTTGTCGATTGCCTGCCGAACGGCGAGGTTTCGCTCACCGATCTGCGCCGGGTGCTGCTGCAGCTCAGGAGTGCTTTCGTCATCGTGGCGCTCACCTGCGGCACGACGGTGAAGGGCGCGCACGACGATATCGCCGGGGTGCTCGAGGTGCTCGACGATGCCGGGTTTCCGCCGCACCGGCGCTACGTCCACGTAGACGGCGCGCTCAACGGCATGGTGCTGCCCTTCCTCGATGGCGTCCCCGACCGGCTGCAGCCGAATTTCCGGCACGCCATCAATTCGATCTCGACCTCGGGGCACAAGATGATCGGCACCACAATGCCCTGTGGCGTGCTGGTGGCGGAGCGCCGGCATGTCGAGCGGGTGGCATCGGGCGTCGCGTACCTGCGCTCCAACGACACGACGCTGATGGGCTCGCGCAGCGGCCACTCGGTGCTCGCCCTCTGGGCTCGCCTCCACGGCCATGGCCACGACGGGTTCCGGCGCGACGCGGCTGTCGGCGTCGGGCGGGCCCGGGCC
>JAEYTN010000071.1 GCA_023433985.1 Pseudomonadota bacterium
ACCTGGGTCCGGACCGGCGGCGGCTCGATCCCGAGGCGGCGCAGCGCCGGCCGGCGGAGATCTCGCCGCACACGCAGCTTGTGATCCGCCGGGACCCGCAGGCGGGCACGCGGGTGCTGAGCCGGCAACGGCGGGAGGGGCAGCATTTCCAGACAACTGCGGCGACCGCCCAGCCGATGGCGCCGCTCGGCGCGATAACGGCGCACCCGGCCGTTCGGCAAGCGGCTGCAGGCCCCGGGGCGCGAGGCCTAGAGGCGGCGGAAGCCGGCGACCGTCTCGCGGTTGCCGTCGCCGCCAGCGATGGGCGAGGGCACGGCAAAGGTCTGCGCCCAGCCTGCTTCGGCCATCGCCGCGACCACGCGATCAACCGCCGCGGTGATGGCCGCACCCTCGGTGACGATGCCGCCCTTGCCGATATGCTCGCGCCCGACTTCGAACTGCGGCTTGATCAGGATCACCGCCTCGGCTCCCGGGCCGCAGAGCGCCAGCGCGGGGAACACCACCTTGAGGATGGAAACGAAGCTGACGTCCGAGACGAGGAGGTCGATGGGCTCGGGGATCAGCTCTGCCGTCAGGTCCCGGCCGTTGACGCCCTCGAGGCTGGTGACGCGGGCGCCGTCCCTCAGGCTCGGGTGCAGCTGGTGGTGCCCCACATCGACGGCATAGACGCGCGCTGCGCCGCGCTCCAGCAGTACCTGGGTGAAGCCGCCGGTGGAGGCGCCGAGATCGAGGCAGGTTTTGCCGGAGGGGTCGATGCTGCCCGCGTCGAGGCCGGCGAGAAGCTTAAGCGCCGCACGGGAGACGTAGCCGGCGGCGGGATCATAAAGCGTTATGATGTCGGTTTCGCCCACCTGCTGGTTGGGCTTGCTGGCGACGACGCCATTCACCTCGACGGTGCCGCGCAGGATGGCGTCGCGGGCGCGGGCGCGGCTCGGGGTCAGGCCACGCGCCTCGAGCGCCTGGTCGAGGCGGATGCGCTCCGCCACGTTACTGGGGATCGAGCGGCTCGGTGCCGACCGGCTGGCCGCCGCGCAGGGTGATCTTCTCGATGCGCATCTCGGCTGCCTTCAGCAGCGCTTCGCAATGCGCCTTCAATGCCTCGCCGCGCTCGTAGATGGCGATCGACTCGGCCAGCGGCGCCTGCCCGCTCTCGAGCTTGCCGACGATGGTCTCGAGCTCCTTGAGCGCCTGCTCGAAACTCATATCCGCGATTTCCCTGGCCTTGCTGTCGTCGAAGGTGGAATCGGCCATGGCGGTGCTCCTTGGGGGCGGAAGGACCAGTTAGCCCGCGGCCATCAAAGTTTCAACATGGGCCGCCACCCCGGTTGCCAGTCCCTGCCGGTCGTACCCACCTTCGAGCATCGAGACGAGGCGGCCGTCACAGAGCCTCGCCGCGATCGCGCAGAGCCGCTCCGTGACCCAGGCGAAATCCTCGGAGTGCCAGTTGAGGCCGCCGATGGGGTCGCGATAGTCGGCATCGAAGCCGGCGGAGACCAGCAGGAAATCGGGGTGGAAGGCTTCGAGCGCCGGGAAGATGCGGTCCTCGTAGGCCGCGCGCATTTCCTTGCCGCCGCTGCCGGCGGCGAGCGCGACGTTGCAGATATTGCCGACGCCGGTGAAGCTCGGCGCGCCGGTGCCGGGGTAGAGCGGCATCTGGTGGCTCGAGGCGAAGAACACGGTGTCGTCGGCCTGGAAGATATCCTCGGTGCCATTGCCGTGGTGCACGTCGAAGTCGACGATCGCCACCCGCTCCGCCCCGAACTTGCGCTGCGCCTCGCGCGCCACAATGGCGACCGTGTTGATGAGGCAGAAGCCCATCGGACGGTGGCGCTCGGCGTGGTGCCCCGGCGGGCGCACGGCGCAGAAGGCGTTGCGGACACTGCCCAGCGCCACCTCTTCGAGCGCCAGCAGCCCGGCGCCCAGCGCGGTGGCGGCTGCATCCAGCGAGCCCGAGGAGATGAAGGTGTCCTCGTCGATGCGCGAAATGCCTTCGGCCGGCCGTACCTGCGCCAGCTGCCGCAAGTAATCCCCGGGGTGCACGAGTTCGGCCAGGCTGAGGTCGCCCGATGGCGCGTCGAGTCGCTTCAGGCCCGCGAAGGCATCGCGAGAGAGTGCCTCCTCCACCGCCCTGATCCGGTCGGGGCGCTCCGGATGACCGGTCGGGGTGGCGTGGCTAGCGAAATTGCGCTGCGAAACGAGCAGTGTGGTCATGGAGGGCCGCCGAATTGCCCGCGGAGCTTGACGTTCCGGGCGTGCGGTTGTCAAACGGCCGGCGTCAGCCAGCGTTCACATGCGTTCATCATGGCCCCCAGCGCCGCCTTCAGCCGCTTAGACATCGTTCATCTCGCCGGCCTGTTGCGGGCGGGCGAGGTCGTGGCCTTTCCCACCGAGACGGTCTACGGGTTAGGCGCCGACGCGACGAATTCGGACGCGGTGCTCCGCATCTACGAAACCAAGGGCCGCCCCCGCTTCAACCCGCTGATCGTCCATGTCGCCGACCTCCCGATGGCCGAACAGCTGGCCGAGTTCAGCCCCCTCGCCCGCAGGCTTGCCCGCTTCTGGCCCGGACCACTGACCCTCGTCCTGCCACGCAGACCGGACGCCGGGCTGAGCGACATCGCCACGGCCGGGCTCGACACCGTGGGCATCCGCATCCCCGCCCACAAGCTGGCGCAGGAGCTGATCCGCGCCGCCGGCCGGCCGCTCGCGGCGCCCAGCGCCAACCCCTCCGGCCGGCTGTCGCCGACCACGGCAGAGCAGGTGCTGCGAGGCTTCGGGGGCCGCGTGCCAGTGCTCGACGGGGGTCCGGCGGATGCGGGGGTGGAGTCCACCATCCTCGCGGTCACCGGCGACACGGTGACCCAGCTCCGCGCCGGCGCCCTGCCCCGCGAGGAGATCGAGGCCGCGCTCGGGCAGCCAATCACCGTCGCGCGGGAGGGTGGGCCGGTCACCGCGCCGGGCATGCTCGCCAGCCATTATGCGCCCCATGCCCGCTTGCGGATTCACGTGGAACACCCCGCGCCGGGCGAGGCCTATCTCGGCTTCGGCGCGCGTCAGGGCACGCTGAACCTCAGCCCGACCGGCGATCTGCGAGAAGCCGCGCGCAACCTGTTTTCCATGCTGCACCAGCTGGACGGCACCGCCGACCGCATTGCGGTGGCGCCGATCCCGGACACGGGCCTCGGCGAGGCGATCAACGACAGGCTGAAACGCGCCGCGGCGCCGCGGGGCTAGTTGTCCCGCACCTTGTAGGGCTTCTGGTCGCGCCAGAAGCGCATCAGGCTTTCGAGGTCGGGGTCGCCCTGTTCGGGCAGCACGATGCGCAGCGTGACATAGAGGTCGCCGACGCCGTGGAGGCCCTTGCCCTTGAGGCGCAAGGCTTTGGTGGTGTTGGGGGAAGCCGGCAGGTTGAGCTCCACCGAGCCTTCCAGGGTCGGGACGCGCACCTTGCCGCCCAGCACCGCCTCGTAGAGCGTGATCGGCAGGTCGACGCGCAGATCGGCGCCTTCGCGGCGGAACTGCTTGTGACGCTCGAACTTGACAGTGACGATGGCATCGCCCGCTTCGCCCGACAGCGGCGAGGCGATGCCCTGGCCCTTGAGCCGGATCTGCTGGCCCTCTTCCACCTTCTCGGGCAGCTTGACGTTCAGCGTCTTGCCTGTGGGCATGCGCAGCGGCACGCTGGCGCCGGCATGCGCCTCTTCCAGCGTCACGGTGGCGGTGAGGTTGACGTCGTCGCCCTTGAGGTTGTGCGAACGGCCGGGGTTGAACCCGGCGCCCGCGCCCCCCGTCGAGCCGGTGAACGGATCCCAGCCGGCGCTACCCCCGCGGGCCGCGCCGCGCGGCTGGCCGCCGAAGCCGGACATGAACTCCTTAAGGATGTCCTCGGCCGAGAACCCTGCTCCCGCACCGCCGCTGGGACGTCCGCCGCCGCGGCTGAAGCCGGCGAAGCGGGGATTGCCGTCGGCGTCGATTTCGCCGCGGTCGTAGGCCGCCCGCTTGTCCTTGTCCGACAGGAAGTCGTAAGCCGATGAAATCTCGGCGAACTTGGCGTGGGCCTTGGGGTCGTCCTGGTTCTGGTCTGGGTGATGCGCCTTGGCGAGCTTGCGGTAGGCGGACTTGAGGTCCTTCTCGCTCACCGACTTCTGCACCCCGAGCACGGTATACGGGTCTCGCATGGGTTCTTTCAGATTGACGCCGGTTGGGTTTGCTTTCGGGCCGGGCGCTCTTCTATATGGCGACGCACCGGGGGCTTGTCCAGATTTGGCAAGGATGTGGGGAGAGGGCTGAAAACCATGGCGGGAACAACGCTTACCGACCGGCTGTTCGACGACTCCGACACCGCCCCCATCGACCCCTGCTCGCTGTTCGAGGAATGGTTCACGCTGGCGCAGGAGAGCGAGCCGAACGACCCGCACGCGATGGCCCTCGCCAGTGTCGACGAGCATGGCATGCCGGATGTGCGCATGGTGCTGCTCAACGCGCGCGACGCCCGCGGCTACTGCTTCTTCACCAACTTCGAGAGCGACAAGGGCCGGCAGCTGCTCGCCAACCCGCGCGCCGCCTTCGTGATGCACTGGAAATCGCTGCGCCGGCAGATCCGGGTGCGCGGGCCGGTGGAGGTTGTCGCGGACGGAGAGGCCGACGCCTATTTCGCCAGCCGCGCCCGCGTCAGCCAGATCGGTGCGCATGCCTCCAAGCAGTCGCGCCCGCTCGCCAACCGCTATGCGCTGCTCGAGCGGGTGGAGACGCTGAAGAAAAGCTTCGGCGAGGACGAGCCGGTCAACCGGCCGGCCTACTGGCGGGGCTTCCGTGTCGTGCCCCAGACGATGGAATTCTGGAAGGACGGCGCCAACCGGCTGCACGACCGCGTGCGCTTCACCCGCACGCTGCCCAACGGGACCTGGAGCCGGCAGCGGCTCTACCCCTGACCGGCAGCCTGGGCTCGACATTTCATCGCCTGTTCAGATGGAGCCCCTAAGGTAACGAGCGATATCGGCAGGGGGCCGAGGCGCGCATGTCCAGTACCACCGACGGGCTTTGGCGCCCCCCGCAGCACCAGAATTCGCCGGTGGAGTTCACGGGTACGCGCGGCGAGCTCTTCGGCCGGTTGCTGCGCGGCTACCTGCTGATGCTGCCGACCCTGGGGCTCTACCGGTTCTGGCTGACCACCACCAAGCGCCGCTTCTACTGGCAGAACACGGTGATCGGCGGCGACCGGCTCGAGTATACCGGTACAGCGGCGCAACTGCTGGTGGGCTTCCTGTTCGCAATCGGCGTGTTCCTGCCGATCTACCTCGTGTTCTTCTACCTGTCGTTCCAGTCGAGTACGATCGCACTGGTCGGCTACGGCGCGGCAGCCCTGCTGCTCTGGTTCCTGGCGGGATACGCCATCTATCGCGGACGCGATTTCCGGCTGTCGCGTACGTTGTGGCGAGGCGTCCGGCTCGACCAGAAGGGCAACGCCATGGGCTATGCGGTCCGGCGCTTCCTGTGGTCGCTGCTGGTGCTGGGCACGGGCGGGCTCGCCTTCCCGTTCATGGCCGGCAATCTCTGGCGCTACCGCTACAACAACACCTGGTTCGGCGACCGGCGGTTCAGCTTTGCCGGCAGCTGGAAGACGGTGGCCTGGCCGTTCTACCGGGCCTGGCTGGTGTTCGCGTTCTGCGCGCTGCTGGCGTTCCTCGCGTTCACGTTTGCCC
>JAEYTN010000101.1 GCA_023433985.1 Pseudomonadota bacterium
CCTATGCCATCGAGATGATCCGCTTCCTCGCCTACGGGCGGATGGACTGGCTGTCGCTCGCCGTGGTGGTGGGCGTCACCGCCGTCGCCTTCCTCCTCGCGGCCCGCGGCTACGACCCGCAGGCCGGGGCCATCCGCACGGTCAGGCGCGCCTGATCGCACGCCGCACTTGCGCCCGTGCGGAAAGGCGGGACCTGAGGGTTGCGGCGGCCCGCCGCGACACACTACGCTTCCGGCTAAGGGATACCGGGAGGAATTGATGGCGCTGAATGTACTCTTCGTGGGCGGCACGGGGCAGATTTCGCTGCCTTGCGTCGAGCTTGCCGTGGCTCAGGGCCACAAGGTCAGCGTCTTCAACCGCGGCCAGCGCCACGAGAAGCTGCCCGACGGGGTGACCTCGATCGTCGGCGACATGAAGGACCCGGCGAGCTATCGCCGGCTCGGCGGCATGGGCTTCGACGTCGTCGCCCAGTTCATGGTCTTCACGCCCGAGCAGATGGCCGAGGACATCGCCACCTTCGCGGGGCAGACCAGCCAGTACATCTTCATCTCCTCCGCCTCGGTCTACGAGAAGCCGGCGCGCCACTACGTCATCACCGAACAGACCCCGGCGGTGAACCCCTACTGGGGCTACAGCCAGGCCAAGATCGCCTGCGAGAAGCTGCTCGAGGGGGCCGCGAACCTGCCCTGGACGATCGTGCGCCCCAGCCACACGGTGCGGACGGGCCTGCCCACCATGATGGGGGAGGGTGACATCGTCATCCGCCGCATGCAGCAGGGCAAGCCGGTGATCGTCGCCGGCGACGGTACCTCGCCCTGGACGCTCACGCGCAGCCGCGATTTCGCCGTGCCCTTCGTCAACCTCTTCGGCAAGTCCGCGGCGCTGGGTGAAATCTTCCACATCACCTCGGACCGCGGCTACAGCTGGAACGACATCTATGCCGCGATCGGCCGCGGCGTCGGGCTGACCCCGCAGATCGTCCACGTTCCGACCGACACGCTCGTCGCCTACAACCGGGCCTGGGAGGGCCCGCTACTCGGCGACAAGACCTGGTCGGCCCTGTTCGACAATTCCAAGGTCAAGCGCGTCGCGGGCGACTTCATCTGCTCGGAGGACCTCGACGAGGTGCTCGAGGAATCGATCGGCTTCCTGCGCCAGCGCCTCGCCTCGAACGCGCCGGTGAACATGGAGCTCGACCCCCTCTTCGACCGCATCACCTCCGAACAGCTGGCGCTGGGCCGCGCCTGACGAGCCCCGGGATGAACAGCGCGACTTCTTCCTTCGCCTACCTCGACGTACGTCCCTCAGCCCACTAAGGTTCGTGTCGCGCGACCGGGAGATCGCGCTGACCGAGGGGAAATCGTAGTGAAGATTACGTCTATCAAGACGGCCGCTTCGACCGGCCACTGCATGCATCTGTGGGTGAAGATTACCACCGACGCCGGGGTGACCGGCATCGGCGAGTGCGTACACGGCGGCTATCAGTCGATCGCCATCATCAAGGAACTCGAGGAGCGCCTGGTCGGACGGGATCCGTTCGCCATCGACGCGATCTTCGAGGAGACGCGCCGCAGCCTCGTGTTCGAAGGCGGCTTCGCCGGCGCGCTGATCACCGCGCTCACCGGCATCGAGATCGCGCTCTGGGACCTCAAGGGCAAGGCGCTGAAGGTGCCGGTCTACGAACTGATGGGCGGCAAGTTCCGCGACGACATCCGCGTCTACTGCGACTGCGAGGTCTCCCCCGGCATGAACATGGGCGAGGTGCAGGCAGTGGTCGACGAGGTGCTGGAAGCCGGCTTCACCGCGCTCAAGGTCGACCTCGACATCCGTGCCTACGGCCATACCGGCTCGGAAACCGGCTGGTACGACAAGGACAGGTTCAACATGACTCCCAACAAGTGGGAGCATGACCGCATGGTGCAGCTGGCCGAGATGGTGGTGAAGGCCGCCGGCAAGGACGTGGACGTCGCCTGCGACCTGCATACCCGCCTCGACAAGCATTCCGCCATCCGGCTCGCCAAGGACCTCGAGCACCTGCAGCTGATGTGGCTGGAGGAGCCGATCCCGCCCGAGAACATCGACGTCATGGCCGAGATCACCCGTTCGACCACCGTGCCCATCTGCGGCGGCGAGAACCTCTACCTCCGCCACGGCTTCCGCAAGGTGTTCGAGGAGCAGGCGCTCGACATCATCATGCCGGACATCCCCAAGTGCGGCGGCCTTTCCGAGTGCCGCAAGATCGCCGAGATGGCGGACCTCTATTCGATCCCGTTCGCCCCGCACAATGTCAGCTCGCCCATCGGCACCATGGCCTCGGCGCATGTCTGCGCCACGGTGCCGAACTTCCTGATCCTCGAGTTCCACTGGTTCAACCGCATGGACTACTGGAACACCGTCACCGACGGCGGCAACATCATCGAGAACGGGCGGATCAAGGTGAGCGATCGCCCGGGTATCGGGCTGGAACTGAACGAGGATGTCGCCCGGCAGTACCAGTACCCGAACACAACCTGGTTCGAGTAGGCGCGGCGGCGCCTCTTCCCCGCCTCCGTCCGATCCATCAGGTCATCCCCGCGAAAGCGGGGATTTCCGTTTGCGGCGCGGACGTCGAGCAGGGAGGTCCGGGCGCCTGTTCGCCAGGTGCACGGCTCACATGCGGCAGAAGGCCTGACACCCGGCGTACTCAGGCACCATGTAGGGGCGAGGAGACCGGACACATGAAAGATCGACTATTTGACAACCTCAGGGCCGCCGCGAGCGCGCTGGCGGCTGCAGCCCGCGCCGGCAGTGCCGTAGAGAGCGGCTTGCGGCCACGGCGCAGGGACCTCGACGCGCTCGGCATCGACCCCGGCGCGTTCCGGAAGATCAGGCGCTAGCGCACCAGCGCCGGCCGCTTCGGATCGAACGTCCAGCCCGGCATGAGGTACTGCATCGCCATCGCGTCGTTGCGCGCCCCGGCCGGCAGCGCGCGATAGGACGCGTGCGCAGCTTCGAGCGCGGCCTCGTCGAGTTCGACGCCGAGGCCCGGCCGCTCCGGCAACTTGACCTCGCCGTGCCGGATCAGCGGCGGTTCGACCGTCAGCCGCTGGCCGTCCTGCCAGATCCAGTGCGTGTCGAGCGCCGTGATCGTCCCCGGCGCGGCGGCGCCGACCTGGGTGAACATGGCGAGCGAAATGTCGAAGTGGTTGTTGCTGTGCGACCCCCACGTCAGCCCCCAGCGGGCGCACATCTTGGCGACGTCGATCGAGCCGCGCGGCGTCCAGAAATGTGGGTCGGCGAGCGGGATGTCGACACTCCCCAGGACGACCGCGTGACCCATCTGCCGCCAGTCGGTGGCGATCATGTTGGTAGCGGTGCGGATGCCGGTGGCGCGCCGGAACTCCGCCATCACTTCGCGCCCCGAAAACCCCTGTTCCGCCCCGCACGGGTCCTCGGCATAGGCGAGGTAGGGCTTGATGGCCGAACAGACCTCGATCGCCTCCTTCAGCGACCATGCCCCGTTGGGGTCGAGCGTGATGCGGGCGTCGGGGA
The DNA here is from genome assembly GCA_023433985.1 of Pseudomonadota bacterium. GTDB lineage: Bacteria > Pseudomonadota > Alphaproteobacteria > Rhizobiales > Devosiaceae > Devosia_A. The sequence continues at coordinate 3,532 of JAEYTN010000101.1, forward strand.
AGCGCTGCGCGAGAGCGACGATCGCCTCGCCCTCCTCGGTCCCCCGCAAGACTCCGCCCTTGAGCTTTAAATCCTTGAAGCCGTAGCGCGCCTCGGCCGCCTCGGCCTGTCGCACGATCGCGGCGGCATCGAGCGCCGGCAGGTCGCGCACCCGCTCCCAGTCTTTGCCGGACGTCGCAGCGCGGTAACCGAGTGGGGTCCTCGACCCCTCGCCGACATAGAACAGGTAGCCGAGCATCGGCACAGCGTCCCGCACCTGTCCATCGCCCAATAGCTCCGCCATCGGCACGCCGAGGAACTGCCCCATCAGGTCCAGCAGGGCGCATTCGAGCGCCGCCACTGCGTGGATGGTGACGCGCAGGTCGAAGGTCTGCGCCCCGCGTCCGCCTACATCGCGACCGGCGAACGTCTCGCCCACCCGCCGCAGGACGCTCCGGTAGGCGCCGATCTCTGCTCCCAGCACCAGTTCGCGGGCATCTTCCAGCGTCTCGGCGATGGCCTCGCCGCCCGGCACCTCGCCCAGACCGGTGTTCCCGGCGCTGTCGGTGAGGATGACGATGTTGCGGGTGAACATCGGGGCATGCGCGCCGCTGAGATTGAGCAGCATGCTGTCCTGCCCAGCCACCGGCACGACCCGCATGCCGGTGACGACGGGTGTCGGGTTCGGCACCGATCGGCCTCCATGTAATGGGGATGACAGGCGGGACCGGCTCGGTCCCGCCTGCGCCTCGTCAGCCCTTCACCGCCCCCACGGTGAGGCCGCCGACGAGGAACCGCTGCGCGTACATGTAGAGGATCGCGACCGGGATGGCGGTCAGCAGCGAAGCCGCCATCAGTTCGCCCCATGGCAGGATGTCGCCCACCACCATCGACTGCAGCCCGATCGGCAGCGTCCGGATCGACTCCGACGTGATGAACACGAAGGCGAACAGGAACTCGTTCCAGGCATTGGTGAAGGCAAAGAGCGCGACCGACAGCAGCGCCGGCGCCGCCAGCGGCAGCGTGATGCGGACAAAGGCGTAGAGCCGGCTTGCCCCGTCGATCATCGCCGCTTCCTCGAGCTCGACCGGGATCGAGCGGAAGTAGCCGATCAGCACCCAGGTGGCGAAGGGCACGAGGAACGTCGGGTAGGTGACGAGCAGCGCGCCGTAGCTGTTGATCAGGCCCATGTCGCTCAGCGTCTGGTAGAGCGGGATGAAGATCAGCGTGCCGGGCAACAGGTAGGTGATGAGGATCGCCGTGGTGAGCAGGCCCGCGCCGAGGAACTTGAGGCGGGTCAACGCATAGGCGGCGAGCGCGGCGATGGCGACCGAGATGATGGTCGAGAGCGTCGCGATCAGCACCGAGTTGCCCAGCCACACGATGAAGGGCGAGCCGAACAGCAGCTCCTGGTACTGGTTGAGCGTCGGTGGGTCGGGCCAGAAGATCGACTGGCGCTGGCTGATCTGGGTCGTCGTCTTGAACGAGGTGACCACCACCCAGTAGAACGGGAACAGCACGAACAGCATGATCGGCACGAGGATCAGGATCCGGATGCCGATGCCCCAGCGCTCGCGCCCCTCGGGCTTGAACACCGGTTTCTGCGACGAGCCGGTGAGGCGGCGGCGCAGCATGAGGCCGAGCTTCTCGAGGCCACGGTTGAGCTGGTCAAACGGCCAGAACAGGACGTCGAGCACGAAGCTGAACAGGCCGCCGAAGAACTTGCCGATGCCGAGCTTCTTCTTCTCGACGCCGGCCGCGCGCTCGTCATGCCGCATGTACTTCGACAGCAGGTAGATGAGGAACGCCATGAGCGGCGCGACCGAGAGCGCGATGGCCGAGCCCGGGCCGTACTGGAGCGAGCCGATCGCCTTTTCGTAGGCGAGGATCGAGTAGAGGCGCGTCGCGCCCGACGGGCCGCCGCCGGTCATCAGGAAGATGAGGCCGAACTGGTTGAAGGTGGAGATGAAGCTGAGCAGCAGCACCACGAGGATGACGTAGCGCATGCCCGGCAGCGTCACGTAGCGGAAGCGCTGCACCGCGTTGGCGCCATCGACCTCGGCGGATTCGTAGAGCTCGGTGTCGATCGCCTTGAGGCCGGCAAGCAGCAGCAGGGTGAAGAAGGGGATGCCCTTCCACACGTTCACCGCGATGACGCTGCCGAGCGCCAGATTGGAATCCGAGAGCCAGCCGAGCGGTCGGTCGATGACGCCCATGCCCTGCAGGATCGGGTTGAGGCCGCCGAATAGCGGGTCGTAGATCGACTTCCACGCGAGCGCCGTCACGATCTCGGGCACGATCCACGGCAGCAGCATGATGGCGGAGAGCAGGTTCCGCCAGGGCAGCCTGGAGTGCAGGATCATCGCGATGATCATGCCGGTGACGAACTTGATGCTGAGCGACCAGAACGTGAAGTTGATCGTGTTCGACAGGCTCAGCAGGTAGTCGGAATTGGTGTAGAGCCGCTGGTAGTTCCTGAGCCCGACATCGCTCGTCTCCCCGGTGAGGAAGTTGAACGTGGTCATGGACATCAGGATGGCGCTGATGAACGGCCAGAAGATGAGCCCTGCCATCAGCAGCAGCATCGGCAGAACGAAGAGATAGGCGATCCGCCAGTCGCGGCCGAGAAGGTTCTTAAGCTTGAACCGGGGACGGGCGGCGGTGGTGGTGCCGCCGACGGGCATGTCGAGAGTGATGCGCTTGTCCATGGTCAAGCCTCCTTCCAGCTGAAGCACCCCCTAGAAAGCCTGGGTGCAGGAGTTGGCGCGAAAGGCCGCCACGATGGCGACCCCCGCACGGGATGTGCGGAGGGCGGCGACGCCGTCCCCCGCCGGAGAGCTGGCCTTTACGGCTGCATGATCCCGCCTTCTTCGAAGATGTCGACGATCTTCTGGTGCGCGTCCTTGACCGCGTCGGCCGCCGACATGCGCTTGGCGATGACGTTGCCGACCGACTGCTCGAGCACGCCCTGGGCGCGGATGGCGTCGACGCCGGCATTGGGGTCCGCCGGCCAGGACTGGCCGAGGAACGGATCCGGCACGCTCACCTGCTCCTTGATGATCGCCAGGTTCGGGTCGGTCGCGATCAGTTCGGGAGTCCACAGGTTCTGGTAGGCCGGCGTGAACAGCACGCCGCCCAGCGCCGAGATCCTGCCGAAGTTCTTCGGATCGAGCAGTTCGAGCGCCAGCTCCTTGCCGAGCTGGGCGTTCGGGGCGCCCTTGAAGATCGTCATCCAGCCGCCGACGTTGCCGCCGTTGCGATGGTCGCCGTTGATGGCCGCCGGTGCCGGCAGCAGCACGGTGTTCTCGTACACCGGGTTGCCGTCGCGCTTGGACTGCGCATAGACCGAGAAGGCGTTCTGCGTGAAGCCGATCTGCCCGGCGAGCCAGGCCTCGTTGTTGCCGGTGTCGTTCCAGCTCTCGACGCCCGGCGGCAGCATGGCGGCATACTTGCCGTTGCGGTCGTAGGTTTCGCCGAGAAACTCGAAGGCCGCCACCGTTTCGGGCGAGTCGAACTGCACGATCTGGCCCGTCTCGTCCGTGAAGTGGCCGCCGAAGGCCTGCACCACGCTGATCAGGAAGCCGAAGCCGTCGCCCGACTGGTTGGGCGTGAAGCCCCAGCCGTAGAAATCCGGCCCGGAGATCGCAAGCGCGGCCTCGCGGCGATCGACGATGGTCTTGAGCGAAGCAGGGTCGATGCCCTTTTCCTTCAGCTTGTCGATGCGCGCATGGTAGGCCGTGGTGGTGCCGATCAGCGGGATGGCCTTCCAGCGGCCGTCGAACTGCGCGGTCTTGGCGGCATTGAGCCCCGGCATGATCTGCCCGTACCGCTTCACCGCCTCGTCGACCACGTCGGTCACGTCCTCGACCAGGTCGAGCAGGTGCAGCTGCGAGATCGAGACGTTGGACGTGTAGGCGAAATCGGGAGCATTCCCGGCTTTCACGGCGGCGGTCATCTTGCCCATGAAGTCGCCGAACGACTCAGGGTTGGTGGTGGAGATATCGAGCTGCACGCCCTTGCTGTCGGCAAACGCCTGCACCGTGTCGCGGAACGCCGTCTGGGCCGCTTCGAAATACTCGGTGCGGTGGATGACGGTCAGCTTGCCCGAAGCGCCGACCGGCAGAGCCTCGTCGGGCTTGGGCGCATCCTGCGCAAACGCCGGCAGGCCGTTGGCGGCAAGGATCATCCCGCCGCCGGTAGCAGCCATGCCACGCAGAAGCGCACGGCGGCTGACCGAATTCTTGTCGTCCATAGTCGTCTCCTCCTGATTTGTCTGCTGTCGATGCACGCGGAGGCCCCTCAGCGCCCGCGCACAAAACCCTTACGGGGCTGGCGTCTTCGCAACCTCCCGGCTCGCCGGCAGGTGCTGCCGGCCGCTGTGATGGATGAGTACGGGACGCGCCGTTGCGCCCGCAGGTCGGTGGAAGGCCGATGCCCCAGGGACACCGCCGGCAGGGGCAGCAAAAGCCGTGTGCTTCACGTCGCCCTCCCTCGGACCTCGCGGTCCGCTCCCGCCCGCAGGTCTGTCCGGGTGCTGACCCGTCGCTGCGGTACGTTAAGCAATCTGTCGGGCAATCGGAGACCTGTCAACACGCAATCATACTTCTTGCCTAGGTCAGCCCCGCTGACCGACTCATCCGCCGCGTTGACAGCCCGGTTTTCCGGGTGCACTGTTGAAAGTAGTCGTACTACTTTTGTGGCGGAAGTTTATGGCCTACGAGCAGCTGAAAGCGAAGATCGGCTCCGGCTTGCTGTCCTTTCCGGTGACCGATTTCGGCCCCGACGGGGAGTTTGACGGCGCGGGTTACGCACGGCGGCTGCAGTGGCTGTCCTCCTACGATGCGGCGGGCCTGTTCGCCGCGGGCGGCACCGGCGAATTCTTCTCGATCGGCGACGACGAGTATGATGCGGTGATCCGCACCGCCGTGGACAACTCCGCCCCCGACGTGCCGGTGCTCGCCGGCGTGGGCTACGGCACGCGCATGGCGGTGGATCTGGCCAAGCGCGCCGAAAAGGCGGGCGCCGCCGGCATCCTGGTGCTGCCACACTACCTGATGATGGCCGAGGAGGCGGGGGTCATCGCCCATATGCAGGCGATCTGCCGCGCCGTGGGCATCGGCGTCATCTACTATGCGCGCGACAACACGCGGCTCTCGCCCGCCGGGCTCGAGAAGCTGGCGGAAGCCTGCCCCAACTTCATCGGCTACAAGGACGGCATCGGCGACCTGCAGCTGATGCAGCGCGTCCATTACCGGCTCGGCGACCGCCTGGTGCATGTCGGAGGCCTGCCCACCGCCGAAGTGTTCGCCCAGCCCTATCTCGAAATGGGCGTTACCACCTATTCGTCGGCCGTGTTCAACTTCGTGCCCGAGCTGGCGCTGAGCTTCTACAAGGCCGTGCGCGCCCGCGACGCTGCGACGGTGAACCGGCTGATGAAAAGCTTCTACCTGCCGCTGATCGACCTGCGCGACAGGAAGCGCGGCTACGCCGTGTCGATGATCAAGGCCGGCGCCGACCTCGTCGGCCGCTCCGCCGGCAAGGTCCGCGCCCCGCTGACCGAACTCGACGCGGCCGAACGCGAGGTGCTGCGCGGCCTGATCGAAGCGCATACGGCAAAGGCGATGGTGGCCTAGGCCCTCTCGTAGCGGATATCGGGCAGCCGCGCCTCGTTCGCGGCCCCGTCGGTGCACTCGACCGGCACGAAGCCGTGGCGCTCGTAGAAGCGGCGCGCCGGCCAGTTCTCGGCGAAGACCCAGAGGCTGATCGTCTTCTGCCGGGCCATGACCTCGCCGAGCAGGGCGCTCCCGATGCCCATGCCGCGCCTGTCGGGCTCGAGATAAAGGTGCTCTATCCAGCCCGGCGTCTCGGCGACGAATCCGGCAAGGCTACCCTCGTACTCGGCCAGCGTCACGCGCTGGCGGGCGATGAGGCGGTCGCGCACGAATTGCAGGTCCTCCGCCGCACTGTGCAGTTCGGGAAGGAAGGCGAGGAGCGCCCGCGAGCGCCTGAACAGGCCCGCGACCGCCTCGGCATCGCTCGCTTCCGCCGGCCTCGTCGCGATCGCCCCACGCATGCCCTGCCCTTCCTGTGGAACGTGCTCCTACCTCGCCCCCATCGGCACAGCCGCGCCGTACGGGTCCCAGCCGTTCGCCTGGAACAGGCCGATGATGTAGCCGAAGCAGAAGGCGAAGGCGGTTTCGTTGGAGTCCGCGGCGTCGATATGCGGCACGTGGTCGGGCATGATCATGCCGTCATAGCCGACCTCGTGGTAGATCCTGAGCGCCGCCGGCATGTCCATGTCGCCCTCGTCGGGAAACACCTCGGTAAACGAGTAGCGGCCGCCCTTGATGTTGCGGAAGTGGACGTTGAAGATCTTCCCCCGCTCGCCGAACCAGCGAATGATCTCGCCGATCTCGGCCCGCGGGTTCTCCAGACTTTCGGCCACCGTGCCCTGGCAGAAATTGAGCCCGTGATAGGGGCTCTCGGCGATCTGCACGAATTTCTTGAGGCCCTCGGCGTCGCTCAGCACCCGCTTCTCGAAGCCACGATAGCCCGGAGGCGTCATCGGGTCGTGCGGATGGCAGGCTAGCCGCACCCGGTTGGCCGTGGCGACCGGCACCACGCGCTCGAGGAAATAGCTGATGCGCTCCCAGAACTCGTCGGCGCCGACCTTGCCGGCGATGGTCAGCGTGTCGGCGTCGGTCGCCTTGTCGGCCCGCCAGGTGGAGAGCACGGCACCGCCGCGACCGGCTTCGGACGTGGTGCGCGGGATGCCGAGCACGTTGAAATTGTACTTGGCCGCCCCGATACCGGCCTCGGCCAGCGCCTCGATGATACGGCAGATGCCATCGATCTCGCGGTCGCGCTCTCCCGGCTTGCCGAGCACGATGCCGGGCGACTGGTGCCGGCGCTCGATGCCCGAGGATGGCAGCGGCAGCTGCACCATGTCCAACAAAAGGCCATGTTGCTGAACGCGTTCTGAATGGCGCATGAGGATATTGCGGTCCCACTGCCAGGGATCGCCTTCGGGGTCGATGCAGACGTGCTTTACCCCCAGCTGAGCCAGTTGCTTCAGGTAGCGGTCACCAACCTTGGCGAACTGATCTCCCCCCAGCTGCGTGCCGACATACATCGTAGGTTTCCCCCAACAATTATGATTTCTCGAAAGTAGTATGATAGATTTTTCGGACGGGCAAGCGACGGAAGACGCTATGCTCGACATCGCTTTCCGGAGCCCTTCGATGTCCGCCGACCGCACCATGCACCTCACGGATCGGGTCAAGCTCGACCTGATGCGCCTGATAGAAGCGGACGGGCTGAAGCCCGGCGACAAGCTGCCGCCTGCCGACCAGCTCTGCTTGCAGTTCCAGGTGAGCCGCACCGTGGTGCGCGAGGCGATCGCCAGCTTGAAGGCCGAGGGCCGGCTGCGCTCGCTGCGCGGCAGCGGCGTGTATGTGTCGAAGCCCCGCGAGCATGCGGCGAGCGCCATGTTCATGGCCGCCCCGCAGGAAATCGGCGATGTGCTCGATTTCATGGAGTTTCGCGTCGCGGTGGAAGTGGAGGCAGCGGGGCTGGCCGCAGAGCGGCGCACCGAGGTGCACCTGCTCCGTCTCGAGCAGGCGCTGGCTCAGTTCCGCCGCCACCTGCACGACAAGACGCTGGCCACCGAGGCCGACCGCGCCTTCCACCGGGCCATCGCCGATGCCACGGGCAATACCCGCTTCCGCCTGTTCGTCGACGAGATGGGCGAGCGGCTGATCCCGCGCCGGGTGCTCGGCGCCAGCTTCGTCGACGAGGCGAGCAAGGCCGAGTTCCTGGGCCACATCGAGACCGAGCACCTGCAGATCCTCGCCGCCATCACCGACCGCAGGCCCGATGAGGCGCGGCTGGCCATGCGCCGGCACCTCGAGGACGGCCGGCGGCGTTACCGCGAATGGCGCCTGGCGCAGGATCTCGGGCTGGACCGGTAGCCGCTCACACGGCCCTGACCTCGGCGAGCCGACCGACGGCGTAGTCGTCCTTCCAGCAGACGGCAGCCTCCCAGGCTGCCGAGGCCTGTGCGGCGACGTCATACGCGGCGGGTGCGAGGCCGGTGGCAGCCGCCGGGAGCCGGCCGAGGTCGAGGTCGGGCACATCGACATGCGCTTCGTCCCAGTCGATCAGCGCAACCCGCTCGGTGGTCATCCGGATGTTGCCGGGGTTGGGATCGCCGTGCACCACCCGCATCTCGCGGCCGGCGAGGCGTCGCCACGCGGCGCGGCACCGCACGACGGCTTCGGCCGGCATGGCGGTGAGGTCGATCTTCGTGCCGGTATCTGCGCTGAGCAGGTCCGTCGACGATCGCCAGCCGGGCCGCTGCGGCCAGCCCACTGTCAGGCGATGGAGTTCGCGCAGCATGTCGGCCACCCGTCGCCAGTCCTCGTCGGTTCTGGGCGCACCACCTTCGAGGTACGGCATCACCATCAGCCCGCCGGCGAACGGCCTGCCGTCCGTCGTCGGTATTGGTGCCGGCACGGACAGGCCCTGTCGGTCGAGGTGCTGGAGCAGCCCGGCCTCCCACGCGAGGTCGGCATCGCTTCGGCTGCCGAGCCGGCCGACGGCAAGCTGCCCACGGACGCGTACGCTCCACACGTCATTGGCGACACCGCCGGACAGTCGCTCGAGGCGAATCGCGTCATCGCCCCACAACCTCAACACTTCCCAACCCACAGAGGTCTCTCCCAAGCCTGAACGCGATCACCCACCGGAGGCAAAATCAGGATATGGAAGTACAGGTCGAAGGCAATGGACGACCCGCCGGTAAAGACGCGGGCGGCCGGGGTACGGCGAACTGGCGGGCAGGTGGAACGACAATAAATTCTTGGTACTTGCAATATTCGACGGGCAACTGGCGTCGTCGCAATATCAATTTGAAGACAACAACAACCACATTCAAATTCATCATGCCATCTTGTCGCCGCAAGGACGCGCTGTTCTTGAACCAGGAACGCTGCTATTCTCTCTGCTGAAGGAGGACTTCTGTGACCTCAGGAGAGAGTCTCGGAGCACGGATTGCTGAGCGCAGGAAATCGCTGCGCCTGAGCATTCGCGCGGTCTCGCGGAAATCGGGGATAGCGCCCTCGACCATCTGCAACTGGGAGGCCGGGCTATCGACGCCCGAAGGGCACTACCTGAAAGCGCTCTGTCGGGCGCTGGAAATTTCTGCCGAGCAGTTGCAGGGCGCGGTCGGGTCGTTGGTCGAGGGGGCGTCGATGGGCCACCGGCTGCTCACCACCTGGATCGAAAAGCGCATCGAAGACGACGAGCTCTGATCGCCGCTGTTGCGGGTCACCGGGACGCCAGCACCTCGCGGAACTGCCGCACCACCGCCGCGTCGGTGTGCCGCTTGGTGCGGGCCGCAAACCCCAATCGCACCGCCCCCTCTGCAGACGGCTGCGGCGTGCCGGCACAGGAGGAGTGCACCTCGTCCACCGGAACCGCCCCCAACAGTTCGAGCACGTTGTCCGGGCGCACCCCCGAGCCGGCCATGATCCTGATGCGCCCGCGCGCGGTGGCGTGAGCAAGGGCAAGCTGGCCCAGACCCTCGAGCGCAGTCGGTGCGCCACCCGAAGTGAGGATGCGCTCGAACCCCAGGCTTACGGCGATCTCCGTCGCCTCGGCAAAATCCGGCACCAGGTCGATGGCGCGATGCAGCGTCGTACCGAGCCCCTGCGCATGCTCGAGGAGCCGCGCCAGCACCTCCTCGTCGAGGCTGCCATCGGCTCGGTTGGCCCCGATCACCACTCCGGCCAGGCCGGCGGCACGGATGGCGTCGATATCGTGGAGCATCGCATCCACGTCGTGGCCGTCGAAGACGAAATCGCCCGAGCGGGGACGGACCAGCGCGTAGGTTTCGACCTCCGAACGGGCGGCGAGCGCGATCAGGCCCGGCAGCGGCGTGAGGCCGCCGAGCTCCAGCGCCGAGCAGAGTTCGATCCGCTCGGCGCCGCCCTCGATCGCGGCGGCAAGGCTGATGGGATCGGCGACGCAGACTTCGAGCTTCACTTGAGCCCTCCCAGGATGGCGGCACCGACAAGGCCGGGCTCGACTTCGAGTGCAGCGGGGACGACGAGCGGCCGATCCGTCTGCCGCAGGATGCGTGCCCGCACTTCGCGATCGAGCCGCTCGACCAGCGCCCGGGATTTTCCGAGCCCGCCGCCGACCGGCACGATTCCGGCCCCGACCACATTCACCACGAGCGCCAGTGGCGGCGCCACCAGTGCGGCCCAGGCATCGACCGTCCGGCTCGCGGCAGGATCGCCTGCTTCCCATGCGGCGACGATCTCGACGCTGTTCGGCGCCGCGCCGCCCAGGTGCCGATGCAGCCGCTCCATCCCTCGCGCCCCGCCGACCGTGTCGACGCAGCCAGCCTGCCCGCAACCGCAGGCGAAGCGCGGTAGTTCCACCGGCGGGTCGAGCACGCGCGTGGCGGCAACCGGCGCATGGCCCCACTCGCCGGCATAGCCGCCGGCCCCGCTCACCACGCGGCCGTCGATCACCAATCCGCCGCCGACGCCGGTGCCGAGGATGGCGCCGAAGACGATGGCGTGCCCCTGCCCTGCCCCCGCGCCGGCCTCGGCCAGCGCGAACAGGTCGGCGTCGTTGCCGATCAGTACTGGGCGGCCGAGCCGCGCGGAGAGGTCGGCGGCCAGCGTGCGCCCGTCGATGCAGGGGATGTTGGCGCACTTGATCACGCCCGTAGACGGATCGATCACACCGGTAATGGCAATGCTCACCGCCGAGCCGGCCGGTGCCGGCGACAGCGCCAGCAGCTCGCGGATGGCGCCGGTGAACGCCTCGAAATCATCGGGCGGCGTGCGCAGGCGGCCGAGCAGCTCGACGTCGCCGGGGCTCCTCGCCACAGCGCCCTTGATGCCGGAACCGCCGATGTCTAAGCAGGTGATCATCCGTTGGTTTGCCTTGGTTTTCAGCGTCGATGCACGATAGGGCGAAAAGGGACGAACCGGTGCCCGCCAAACCGACAGGCAAGATCACCATCGCCGATGTAGCGCGCCTTGCGGGTGTGTCGAAAGCCGTCGCGTCGCGCGCCCTGTCGCCAGAGCCGCGTCCGGTCTCGGCCGACAAGCGCGAGCGCGTGCTGGCGGCCGCCCGCGACCTCGGCTTCCGCGTCAACCTCCTGGCGCAGAGCCTCACCACCAAGACGGTGAACCTCGTGGCCGTGGTGGTGAACCACATCCACGACCTTTCCGACCTCGACCTGTTCGACCGGCTGCTCGCCGAAGTGCAGGCGATCGGCAAGCAGGTGATCCTCATCCGCGTCGGCTCGGTCGACAAGGTGGAGGAGTTCCTGCGCCAGGGCGTCGCCTACCATGTCGATGCGGCGCTGGTGTTCTCCGATTTTGCCGATGCGGCCACGGTGCGCCAGATGTTCCGCACCGACCAGGTCATCATGCTCAACGGCAAGCACGACCGTCTGTCGCCCGCCATCATGCCCGACGAGCAGCAGGGCATCTTCGAGGCGGTGGCCGATGCTGCCAAGAAGGGCGTGCGCACGGCGGCGCTCGTCACCGGCCGCGCCACCTCGCTGGTGGAGCAGGCGCGCGGGCAGATTTATCGCGACGCCTTTGGGCGCCATGGCATCATCCTGACCAAGACCGTGCAGGGCGACTACTCCTACCTCAGCGGGCATGCGGCGGCCGGCGAGTTCGTCGGCGAGGACTTTCCCGACGCCGTGTTCTGCACCTCCGACGCCATGGCGATGGGCATTCTCGACCTCTGCCGGACGCACTTCCCGGACAACAAGCCGGTACACTTCCGGCTCTACGGATTCGACGACCTGTCGCTGCTCGATTTCGACGCCTATCCGATCGCGTCCATCGGCTACGACAAGGGTGCCTATGTGCGCGAGATGGTGCGGATGATCGCCGAGCCGGGGGAGTTCGTGCCGGGCATGCCGCCGGTAATGGTTCCGACAAGGTTCGTGCCGCGGGCGACGGCGGGGTAGCGGCTGGGTTTGCCGGACGCCCCCTCCACCACGCTACGCGTGGTCCCCCTCCCCCGCAAAAGCGGTGGAGGAGCACCGCAACCACTGCGCCTCGCCTTATCGAGTTGTTGAGACGCTGAGCCCTCCGTGCTCCTCCACCGCTTCAGCGGGGGAGGGGGACCGCGCATCGAAGATGCGTGGTGGAGGGGGCGTCCGGCACACTCAAACGAGCATCGGGGCCACCTTTCGGCAGCCCCGGCCTTGACGATCCTTAGGTCCCGGACCTCAGGTCCGCCGCAAGGCGTATGGCCCGGCCATTACCACAGCGGCTGCAGTTCCGGCGGGTTGGCGGTCTCGCCCCACCACTTCTTGTAGTTGGCCTCGTAGGCGCCCGACTGGATGTAGTCCGACACGAACATGTCGAGCCAGCGCACGAATTCCGGGTCGCCCTTCGCCGCCGCGATGCCGATCGGATCGTTCGAGTAGAGGCCGGCGAGGGTCACGAGGGTCGGGTTCTGCGTCGCGAGGTAGTCGAGCAGCGAAGAATCCTCGATCGCGGCATCGACGCGCTTCTGCTGCAGCTGCAGCACGCCGTCGGGTGCGAACTGGTCGACATAGACGAGTTCGGCATCGGGCACGGCGTTCTTGATGAAGGTTTCGCCGGTGGTGCCGCGGCCGACCACGATCTTCTTGCCGGCGAGCCCGGCGAGGTCGGTGATGCCCGAGTCGGCCTGCACGATCACGCGGAGGCCGGCGCGGTTGTAGGGAATGGTGAAGTTGACCGACTTGGCGCGTTCGAGCGTCGCCGAGGTGTTGGCAACCACGATGTCGAGCTGGCCAGAGACCAGCATGGAGATACGCGCGTCGCCCGAAACGTCGGTGAACTCCACCGGAACGCCCAGCTTCTCGGCCAGCAGGGTGGCGACGTCGACGTCGTAGCCGACCGGGTTGTTCTGCGCGTCGCGGAAGCCGATCGGCTCGCCACCCAGCGACACGCCGATGCGCACCACGTTGCGGCCGCGGATGTCGTCGAGCATGCCGGCCATCGCCGGAACGGCCGTGGTGGCGACAAGCGCCAGCGCGGCCAGAGCAGTGAGAATACGCTTCATAGGATGGTCCCTTCCCTGGTTGAAAAAGTCAGGCTGTAGTCGCGTCCCGGAGCTCGGGCTCCGGCATCGAGTCCTCCCAGAACCAGTAGCGGATCGGCCCCTGGCACCGGAAATTCACGACCTGGTGGTTGCCCTTGGCGTCGACCGCGTGGATCACCACGCCGCCCAGGAAACCGCCGGTCAATCCGTCGAGCTCGTCCACCGCGAGCTTCACGGCATCGCCCAAAGAACGGCCGAGCTTCATGGCGAGCACGATGGAGCGCGCGGTGGAAGCGCGCATCGTCATCTCGCCGGTATGGGTGCAGGCCGCGGCGCCGTAGCGGCTGTCGGCATAGTAGCCGGCGCCGGGGATGGGGCTGTCGCCGAGGCGACCGGGATACTTCCAGGCCCAGCCGGAGGTGGAGGTGGCCGCGTGGATGCCGCGCGCCCGGTCGGAGGCGAGCCACACGGTGGTGTCGCGCACGCGCTCGGGGTCGGTGATGGTCTTCAGCAGGGGGGCGAGCGGGGTGTCCGGGAAGGCCGCAGCCTGTTCGGGGCTCATCTCCTTCTCGAGCCGCTCCCACCAGACGCGCTTGCTATCTTCCAGCAGCACCTCGTCCTTGGTGAAACCGATTTCACTGGCATAGCGGCGCGCGCCCTCGCCGGTCAGCATGACGTGCGGCAGGTTCTTGAGCACGGCGTGGGCGAGTTTCGCCACCGGGATGGTGTCCGGCACGGCGCCGACGGCACCGACTTCACGCGTATTGCCGTCCATCACGGCGGCATCGCATTCCATTACGCCCAGCATGTTGGGCCAGCCGCCATAGCCGACCGAGCGCACCTTGGGCTCGCGCTCGACCGCGGAAATGCCTTCGACCATCGCTGTGAGGCTGTCGGCGCCGGCCTTCAGTTGCTCGACGGTAGTCTTGAAACCGGGCCAGGCCTCGGCATTGGCGACGAGCAGCATCTAGTCTTTCCGCATCTTGGAGAGGAACTGGGCGACGCGCGGCTGCGCGAGGCCGCCGTCAGCAGCGAAGAATTGCTCGGTCGGCAGGTCGACCAGCAGCACGCCCTTTTCGAGGAACACGATCCGGTTGGAGATCTGCCGGGCGAACTCGATCTCGTGCGTCACGAACACCATGGTGGTGCCAGATTTCGCCAGCCTGGCGAGGATGTCGAGCACTTCGGCCGTCATCTCGGGGTCGAGCGCAGAGGTCACCTCGTCGAGCAGCAGGTAGCGCGGCTTCATCGCCAGCGCCCGGCAGATGCCGACGCGCTGCCGCTGCCCGCCCGAAAGCTGCGCCGGATAGGCATCGGCGCGGTCGCCGAGCCCGACGGAGGCGAGGAGCGCCCTGCCCTCGGCTTCTGCCTCGGATTTCGGCCGCTTCAGCACTTCGACCGGCGCGAGCGTCACGTTCTGCAGCGCCGTCATGTGCGGGTAGAGGTTGAAGAGCTGAAACACCGTGCCCGAGCGTTTTCGCGCTTCGGCCAGTTCCTTGGGCTTGCTCACATCGAAATCATCGACGGTGATGCGCCCGGCATTCAGCTTCTCGAGCCCGTTGATGCATCGGATCAGCGTCGACTTGCCCGAGCCGGACGAGCCGAGGATGGAGACCACTTCACCCGGGTTCACCGTGAGGTTCACCCCATCGAGGACGGTGGTCGCCCCGAAGGCTTTCTTGACGTTTTCGACTTTCAGCATGTCTCAGAGGCCCCGGAACGCGCTGTGGGCGCGCAGCCGCTTTTCGAGTTTGGCGCCCAGCGTCGCGACGAGCTTGGCGGCGAGGTAGTAGAGGATGCCGACCGCCGTCCACACGATGAAGGGTTTCAGCGTGCGCAGGTTCAGGTTGGCGCCGATCTTGGAGAGGTCCATCACGCCGATCACCGAAATCAGCGAGGTGACCTGCAGCTGGTTGACCAGCAGCGCCGTCAACGGCCCGATGGAGAAGGCCAGCGCCTGCGGCGCGATCACATGGCGCAGCACCTGCCAGCGGGTGAGGCCGAAGACGCGTGCGGCCTCCACCTGGTCGCGGCCAATGGATTCGATCGAGCTCACCGCGATCACGTAAACGAAGGCGGCAGTGTTGAGCGACAGCGTGATGACCGCCGCGTTCACCGGCGTCATGTTGAGCTTGAAGAAGGCCGGAAAGCCGAAGAACACAAGGAAGAGCTGCACCAGCACCGGCGAGTTCTTCAGCACCTCGGCGACGAAGGTGATGACCTGCGTCAGCACCGGAACGCGGTAGAAGCGCACCACGCCCCAGAGCACGCCGATGAAAAGGCCGATGAGCGAGGTGACGAGGAAGAGCCCGATGGTGACGCCGAGGCCTTGCGCCAGGAGCCACAGGTCGAAGGGGGTGAACTCGGTATAGCGCATCAGTTCACCTCAGCCTGCATGTCGCGGTTGAGCCAGCGATGCAGCACGGTGATGCCGAGCGAGACGATGTAGGTCAGCGCCGCGTAGACCACGAGCAGCACGACATAGACCTCGAAGGGGCGGAACGTGTCGGAGGCGACGATCTTGGCGTTGCCGGTTAGCTCGTTGAGCGTGATGGTCGAGAGGATCGAGCTCGTGAGGATCATGTTGATCAGCACCGAGCCGAGCGGCCGCACCGAGGTTCGGAGCGCGATCGGCAGCACGATGCGGCCGAAGATCACCCGCCGCGGCAGCCCGCTCACCTCGGCCGCTTCGATGATGCCGTTGTCGATGGCGAGGATGCCCGCCCGGATCGCATCTGACGCATAGGCGCCGCCGGCGACCGAGAGCGCGATGACGCCCGTCGTGAAGGCATCGATATAGATGCCGATCTCCGGCAGCCCGTAATAGAAGAAGAACAGCTGGACGATGAACGGGATGTTACGGAACAGGTCCACATAGGCAAAGGCCAGCCCGTTAAGCCACTTGAGCTGGCTGGTGCGGGCAATCGCCACCAACATGCCGAGGATGACGCTGCCGATGAGCGCCAGCGCGCACACCTCGGCGGTCAGAAGCGCCCCTTCGGCCAGAAAGCCGAGATGTGGCGTAAGGATCGTCAGGTCGAGCTGCACCCGCTCACCACCTCAATGAAACCGGTTTCACATTCGAGTCGACTTCGCGTCTTGTCAAGCCGCCTGCTGCCATTTTGCGCAGCTGCGGCGATTGATCAATGCGGCAGCAGGCCGGGCGGCATTCGCGGGAGAAACCTGCCACGCGGAAATGAAACGCCTCGGGGCCGCGCCGGACCGTAGAATTCGCGACTGTAAGTCGTCACCTGTAGATTGTATTTGACTCGTCTGGCAGTAGACAAACTAGACCAGGTTTGAAGCAATCCACGGCATGCCAGGGAATGCTATACATGGCACTTAAGCTTGGAGTGAATGAACCGTTCCGCGCAGCTGTCGAAAGCGCCGGACAACTGACTGGCATCGACAGTTCGGCTTTGGCTGCCGTGATCGATGCGGAAGCAGCCAAAATTGGCAGCGGCGCAAACAAGGGCATGTGGGACAAGAACTCCTTCAACTCCAGTTCCGGCGCCGGAGGGATGACGCAATTCCTTGAAAGCACCTGGATCGGACACGCGCAGGGCGTCGGTCATCTCCTCAATACAAGGGGAAAGGAGCTCGGCTACGTCTCTGCCAGCAACAAGGTCGTCGCGGGCAAGAAGAACGACCTGCTGAAGCTGCGTTTCGACCCGTTGTTTGCCATCGTCTCGGCAGCCGAGTACGGCGCCGACAACCTCAAGATCCTGGCTCACGCCGGCGTGCTGCCGGCCAACCTGACCGACGACCAACGGGCCCGCTACATCTACCTGGCCCACCATGAGGGAGCGAGCGGAGCGAAAGGCTTCCTCAACGGCACCAAGCTCTACACGCGTTCCGACCTGGTCAGGCAGGTGGGAGCCAACAAGGCGGACACCTACATCGCCAAGCACCATGGCGACGCCTCGGCCGCCTATCGCGCCTGGCTGAACGACTACATGGACCTCAAGATCGTGCCCTCCCGGTGGCGCGATGCGGTGACGGCGCCACCAAGCGCCGCAGTGCTTTCCAGCGTGACGGCGGGAGCGAACATCCTGCTTGCGCCGGCCGTCGACGTGCTTCCCGCCGGGCGGGCGATCGTCACCACCGATGGCCTCAACTTCCGCAAGACGGCCGACGGAGCGATCATCCGCTCGCTTGACCTCGGCGATGAGGTGACGGTGATCGGGCGCATCGGGGACACCCGCTGGTACGATGTCGACATCGCCGGGACCAAGGGGGTGGTATCCGGAGCCTATCTCCGCCAGCCGCTGCCACCCAGCAGGGAAGCGCTGCTCAGGAAGACGATCGACGAATGGCTCCGCTTTCAGAAAGGGCATTCGAGCGAAGAGGACGAGCCCTACGACACCTATGTACACGACATGTGGAGGGCGATCGGCGAGAACTATTGGGGCCACAGCACCTACGCGAACGGCAAGGATGTGCCCTGGTCGGCGGCCTTCATCTCCTGGGCAGTGCGCAAGGCCGGCAAGAAATACGCCGCCTTCCAGTTTGCCGCCGCCCATTCCAAGTTCAGCAACGACGCCATCCGGGCCCGCATCATGGAGCAGGAGAACAAGCCGTTCTGGGCCTATCGTGCCACCGAGGCGCGGCCGGAGGTCGGCGACATCATTCACCGCAACCGCGGCAGCGGCAGCTACACCTACGACTATGCGGAGAACCACTCGGAATTCGAGAGCCACTCCGACATCGTGGTCGAAGTCCGGGGCGAGGTGGCGCGGGTGATCGGCGGCAACACCGGCCCGGGACAGGGCTCGGTCTACATGCACGACTATGGCCTCGAGAACGGCTTCCTGAAGCC
>JAEYTN010000127.1 GCA_023433985.1 Pseudomonadota bacterium
TACCGGTCCTCCCAGTCATCCAGATAGGAAAGGTTCTCGGCGATGTCCTGGAAGGCTTGCGGATGGGTCATTGCCTGTAGATAGGCGATCCGGGTCGCATTGTCAGGGTGCTGATGGCCGGCCCGAAAAAATGAAGAACCCGGCGAGGAGGTGGAAACTCCCGCCGGGCTCAAGCACGAAGCGGCGAAGCTTCGTACCAGGGGTTATGTAGGGCGCATGTCGCAGGGATGCAAGGGCGTTCGTGCCCCCCTACGGCTGGCGAACGCGACGGGCGAGGGTGGTGACGAGCCAGGCGACGCCGGCCGCCGCAAGGGTGAAGGCGGTGTCCTCGATCGCTTCGAGGCCCTTGAAGCCTTCGCCGCCGGCGATGTCGCCATAGGCATCGAGCGCTTCATTGAGCAGCTGGAAGACCAGCACGGCGAGGAAGGCGGGACCCGGCCGCCGGAGGATGACGAACGCCGTCGTGAAGATCGCGAGGGCGAAGACGACGTGCAGCGCGGCCGGGCCGAAGCCGCTCGCGTCGATGACCGCCTGCTTGAGATCGTTCCACATGCCCCAGCAATGAGCATGAAGGAGGCGATGCTGCCAACCCCGCGGCCCGGCTAGAGCGGGCGGGAGAACTTCGTGGGGGCGAGGAACTGGCTGGTGATGTTGGCCAGGATCGGACCCTCGGCTTCCGAGGCATCGCGCAGGGCGTGCCAGTCGGGATCGGCGATGAAGGCGCCCCAGCGCGTCTCGCGATCGGCCATCGAGGCCCAGCGGATCATGTAGGTGAGGTCGTTGTTGGACTCTCCGATCACCGTGGTCCAGAAGCCCGCCTGCTCGATGCCGTGCTTCTCCCACAGCTTCAGCGTGCCATTCTCGAAGCGCTTGAGCAGCGCCGGCAGCCGGCCGGGCAGGCAGCGATAGACGCGCAGTTCGTAGATCATGGTGTCTCCCTCAGGTGTTGCGAGGGTGGAGCATGCCGGCGCGCCGGCTGCAATGGGCCGGAAAGGAAAACCGGAAGCGCGGGGCAGCGCGCTTCCGGTAGCCAGGGGTCGCTTTGGAGTAGCGTCGGGGAAGTGACGCGAGCCCTGGTGGTCAACCCATCCTGTCCGGTCGCGGTCGGGGGAGCGGGACCGGGATCGACGCATCCGCTTCAGGCGCGTCGACGGATGGGAGTTTCGGGGCGGCGAGGACGGCGAGCGCCGCCTTGCCGCCGGCGCATTCGAGGTTCGAGCAATCCTTGAGGACATGCTCGACGACCGCCTTCTGGCCCAGGGCGACCGCCTCGCGGGAAGCCGCATCCAGGTCCCGGCCAAGATCGGCATCCCTGGGCGCGATGATGACGAACATCACCGTGAGCCAGAATGCGGAGCGCAGCAGAAACATGGACTTGAAACTCCCCTGTGGCGTTTGCCGCCGTTGGTAGGAGACTAGGACTGCCCGCTTAAGCGCCGTTTCGAACTTTCGATAAAATTAGACACAAAGGCCGCCGGGCGCGGGCAAGGAAGTGTTTACGCTAACCGTCGAAACCCCCCACGCAAGCCTGTGAATAGGGCGCGCAACGGGCCCGCGGACGGTTTCGCTTAAACCTGTCTTAGGCGTTGGAGTGGAAGCTCCAGACCAACAATAAGGGCGTCGGGACAGTGAGTTTGAGTATGCGTAGCCTGCGGTCTTGGCTCGAGGGCATATGGCGTCAGCGCCTGTCGAGCAGTTCCGGTGGCCGTCCCGAAGCGCTGCGCCGCAAGGCCATCGCGACCAGCGCCTCGATGGTGCTCGCCATCAGCCTGATCGGCATGCCCGGCGCGCTCTACATGCTGGTGCAGGGCACCCTCCTTCCCTTCGTGATGACGACGATCGGCGTCGCGGCCGGCATGATTGCCGTGTCGCTGACCCAGCGCGGGCAGTTCGAGCGCGCCGCCGCCACGCAGGTCTACGCCACGCTGCTGAGCGGCTTCCTGCTGACGGTGGCGGACAGCGCCGTGGCCGATTTCGGCCTCGCGGTGGCGCTGCTCGCGCCGGTGCACGCCTCGCTGCTGACCCGCACGCCGGTGAAGAAGCGCGCCTGGGCCATCCTCGTGGTGGTCGTCGCGGCGGGCGTCGCCTCGAGCATGAACCTGCTGGTCTGGCCGGAGGCGTTCCGCGCCGAATTCGCGCTGATCGGCGCCATGACCTTCGTGATCACGGCCGCGCTCATCGCCTATTCCGCCAACCGGCTGAACTCGGTCTTCGAGGTCTACGAGAAGGGCCAGATCAACGCCTACAAGCACCTGATCGAGCATGTGCAGGACGCCGTGCTGCGGTTCGGCTCGGATGGTGGCGTACTGTTCGTGTCGCGTTCGGCCGAAAAGCTGTTCGGCTGCCGGCGCTTCGAGTTGAGCGGCTCGGGCCTCGTCGACCGCATCCATGTGATGGACCGGCCCGTCTACCTCACCGCCTTTGCCGGCGCCAACAGCGATGGCGAGACGCGCAGCGTCGAGATTCGCATGCGCCGCGACGATGCCGAGCCGGGCGCCGCGCCGCGCTTCATCTGGGTCGAGGCATCGCTGTCGCCGGTGGTGGATATCGAATCGGACGAGCCGCGGCACGAGGTCGTGGCGCTGCTGCGCGACGTAACCGCCCGGCACGACCACGAGCACGAGCTGCAGCGCGCCCGCAAGGCGGCCGAGGAGGCGTCGATCGCCAAGTCGCGCTTCCTCGCGACCATCGGGCATGAGCTCAGGACCCCGCTCAACGCCATTGTCGGGTTCTCCGAGATGATGACCTCGGGCGTGGTGGGCGAGCTCAGCCCCCAGCACAAGGAGTATGCGACGCTGATCCACCAGAGCGGGCACCATCTGATCGAGGTGGTGAAGATGCTGCTCGATATGTCGAAGCTCGAAGCCGGCAAGTTCGAGCTGCAGACCGAGCCCTTCATGCCCGAGACGCTGGTCGAGCCCTGCTTCAAGATGGTCGACGCCATGGCGCGGGAGAAGGCCATCCGGCTGATGAGCGACATTCCGCGCGCCCTGCCCATGCTGGTGGCGGACGAGCGGGTGTGCCGGCAAATCCTGCTCAACCTGCTCTCGAATGCCATCAAGTTCAGCCACGAGCATTCGGTGATCACGCTCGGCATGCGGCGGCAGGGCCGCTACGTGGCCGTTTCCGTCACCGACCACGGCATCGGCATGCCGGAGGAAGCGGTGCGGCGGCTGGGCGAGCCGTTCTTCCAGGCGCAGGGCGGGCTGGCCCGCCGCTATGAGGGCACGGGTCTGGGCCTGTCGATCGTCAAGGGCCTGGTGGAACTGCACGATGGCGAGCTGCACGCCAGCTCCACGCCGGGCGAGGGCACGGTGATGACTGTTCTGCTGCCGATAAACGGTCCGGAAACCAAGGTGGAGGAAACTACGGCGGTAACGCCCCTCCATCGGGACTCGGCGCCCCAGCAAATGCCCACATGGCACGCAGACGAAAGAAAAAGAGCCCTATGACGGCAGCATCCTTTGCGCACCTGCCTCTGCAGGTCGGTGGCGTCGCACTGGCCCAAGCGGGCCGGGCGGCGCTTTGGGTCATTGCGCGCTACATGCGCTCTCCGCTCACCAACTCGGCGATCCTGGCGCTGGTAGTCACCACCGCCATGGCCGGCTCGAACGCGCTCTACGGGCAGCGGCACGCGCACCCGGCGCCGCTGTTCGGAGCGACCGAGTCGCCGCTCGCCGAGGACGTGGAGCCGGTGATTCCCGCGGTGCGGCCGAAGGGGCTGGGGGCGACCCTGGCCGAGGCAGCGGCAGTGGAAATCAAGCCGCCGGCGCTGCTCGATACGACGCCGGGCCCGATCGGCAATGCCGATGTGTTCGAGGTGCAGCGCAAGCTCGAGATGCTGAAGCTCTTCTCCGGCAAGATCGACGGCTACTACGGGCCGCAGACGGCGCGCGCCATCAAGAAGTTCGAAGAGCTGCAGGGACTGAAGCCCGTCGGCATGCTGACGCCCGACATCGTGCAGCGGATCAAGACCGCGCCGTTGTCGGCCGCCGATCCGGCGCCCAAGCCGGTGCCCGCCCCCGTGGTGGTCGCCGATCCCGCTCCGGTGGTCGAGGACAAGAAGCCCGCGCTAACCGTGACGCTGCCCAAGCTCGAGGCGCCGAAGGCCGAAACGACGCTGCCTGCGGCCAAGCCCGTCGCCGAGGCCGAGCAGCCGGTGGCGCCGCAGTCGCTCGCCGCGCTGGCCGAACCCGCGCCGCTGAGCGCGGAACTCACCACCGGCTCGATCGGCGCGCCCAAGAAGGCGGCAACCGTGCTCGGCCGGCCGCTGCCCGATACGCCCGAAGAGGCGCTTGAAATGGCCGCGGACACTGCCGGCGAAGCGATCGAGACGATCATTTCGGGCGTGCAGACCGTGGCGATGAACAAGCCGGGCAAGGCGAACTCGTTCGCCGCTGCCGACCAGCCGCTCAGTACGGTCGAGACGCAGGTGGCCGCGACCCCCGACCGGCCGCAGGTCGGCGTGCCGCTGTTGATCGACGACGAGCCGCAGAAGCCGGGCACCGAAGTCGCCGTGCTCGATACGCCGGCGACGCCGAAGGAAGTCGCGCCGATTTCGGTGAGCGATCCGGTGGTGGTGGCCAAGGTGCAGCGCGGGCTCGCGAGCCTCGGCTTCCTGCATGGGCCGGCCGATGGCGTAGCGGGCTCGGCGACGGCCAAGGCGATCCGCAACTTCGAGGTCTATTTCAACTACAAGGTGACCGGCCGGATCAGCCCCGAGCTTCTCGACCTGCTGGTCGAGAACGGCGCGTCCATCTAGCCCTTGAGTTGTCGCGCTCGCGGACCGTAAAAGTCTGCACCTTTTCCTGAGAGCGCTTCGGGATGTTCCGCACCGACCTGTGGGTCGCCGCATTCGTGCGGCGGCACAATGACATCGGCCATATCTGCGTCGTGACCCGGCGAGGTGACCCCATTGCCGGGCAGATATTCGTCGCGGTCGACCATCTCAACGGAACGGAATCGCTCTATGTGCCGGCGCCGATGAGCGCGCGGGGCGACGATACCGAGAGCCGGCTTTTCGCCCTCCGGCTGGACAAGGCGGAGCCGCTGGCGGTGCGTGAGCGCATCCTGCGCGAACAGGATTTCGACCCCGACCTGTGGGTCGTATCGCTGGAAATGCGCGGCGGGGACCTAGGGCTCGACATAGTCGGCTGAAGTCGGCGGGCCCGAATAGTTGCGCCCACTGAAATAGTTCTCTATGCTTTGTTTTATTCTAGCTCGCGCTAGAAGTATTCAGTGTTGACTGCAATCGGCAAGCTTTGGCGACCGGAAGGCGATCCATGGCAAGACGTGTCAAGCTGTCTTCGCGCCTCAATCGAGAACTGCTGTGCGACATGGTCTTGCGGACCTTCGGCTCCACCCGGTGGACGCAGGACAGTCCGATTGTGCCGGATGTCTGGATCAAATACATCGAGCAGGAGTGGGCCGTCGCATTCGCGCGGATAAGCTCCGACGCCTCGCCCGAGCGCGAAGTCGATCTGCTGCTCACGCCATGGCGGGGATCGATTCCCGGACAGATCGCGCGGCGGATCAGGGTGACGCTTGGGAACGCGCGGGTGGACGTGGCGCCAAGTTCGACGCGCGTGGCCGCCAGGCTGACCTTCGCTCAGATGTTCTGGGCCGTCCTGCCGCTGACCGGTTGGTGGCAGAGCTGGTTCAGCCGGTTCTCCGACCGATATGCGGACGAGCATCCAGGCGAGCCCTTCGACCTGAGCGATCTGGTGTATCGCCCCCGCTGGTGGTCGGTCCCTCGACAAGAGCAGCGCGAGATGGCGCTCAAGGAGGCCATCCACCTTGAGTGGCTCCGGCTCGAGGTGCTGATCGGCTTCATCGTGCTTATCGGCGAGGCCGAAACCGAGAAGGATCTCGCCGACGTCATCAGGCTGGCCCCGACGCTGATCGGCGGCGACCAGCTTCCCGCGGAGGACGCCGGACCGGTGCTGGTCGATGCCTTCGCGCGGATGCTGGTGAGCGCGCCGCCGCCCGTCCCCGATCCGCCGACCATCGGGGATGCCATAACGATGACCGAGTCCCAGCCGCTGACCGAGCGGATCTGGTTCGTGAATCTCAATCGTGGCGCTTCAACCACGATGTTCGACTCGCGCAAGACGGTCAAAGCGGATGCGGCGCAACGGGTATTCGACACCGGCGGGCGGGGCATGACGATCGCGGTACTCGATGTCGGTATTCAGGCGACGCATCCGGGGTTCTTCGACCGCGGCGACGAGCGGGTGAGAAAGAGGTTTTCGGACAGGCGGGAAGCAGAGGCCAAGGCGATACGCGAGGCACTGGCGGCGGAACGGGCCGCGGCGGCGGCCTCCGACCCGGATCAAGCCGAGGCCGAGGCCATCGCTGACAGTGCGCCGGTGCTGGCGGATGACATCGAGCTCGACGAGACGGCGCTTTTCGAACCGCACGAGTGGGGCTGGAGTTCGCGGGTACGCGCCACCTATGACTTTACGCTGTTGCGCGGCCTGATGTCGGGCACGGCGAACGGCACGCTCGAAGCCCACCACATCAAGCCCTGGCGTACGACGTTGCGCGAGAGCGAAATCCAGACTGCCCTGCAACATCTGCAGATCCGGGCCGCGTCGGGACGCGGCATCGACTGGGCGCTGGTGGAGCCGCTCATCCGCATTCCGCACAACGAGCACTACGAGGAGGCACCCCCGCTGCCCTCGGACCATGGGACGCATGTAGCGGGAATCATCGCCGCCGACCTTCCGAAACCGCCCGAGTTCGAAAGGCCGCTCAAAGGCATCTGTCCGGAGGCGACGCTCTACGACATCCGGGTGTTCGACTCCGACCTCGTGAGCACCGAATATACGATCGTTTCGGCAATCGAATTCATCGGCTGGCTGAATCGCAACCGAAGCGAACCGGTGATCCATGCCGTGAACCTTTCTTTGGCGCTGGCGCACCAGGTCGACAGCTTTGCCTGTGGACGCACGCCGATATGCGACGCCTGCAACCAACTGGTGGGCGCCGGTACCGTCGTTGTCGCGGCGGCGGGGAACACGGGCTTCGAGAACCAGGACAAGCAGAGCCTCGGGAACGGCTTCCGCACCGTCAGCATCACCGATCCCGGGAACGCCGACGAGGTCATCACCGTGGGGTCGACGCATCGGCGCGATCCGCATGCCTATGGCGTCAGCTATTTCTCGAGCCGCGGGCCGACGGCCGACGGGCGGCGCAAGCCCGACCTGCTGGCACCGGGGGAGAAGATCAACTCGACGGTGCGGGAGGGGCAGGTGAAGCCGCTCGACGGCACGTCGATGGCGGCGCCGCACGTGACCGGCGCGGCGGCGTTGCTGATGGCCCGCTACCCCGAGTTGATCGGGCAGCCGGCCAAGATCAAGCGGGTGCTGATGGAGAGTGCCACCGACCTCGGGCGTGAGCGGAGCTTCCAGGGGGCCGGGCTGCTGGACATCCTGCGGGCGCTGCAATCGATCTAGGGAGGGACGCCAAGTGGTTATCATCGAGGCACTGAACGCGCAGAAAGGCGACTGCCTGCTGCTGCGCTACACCGGTTCGGACGGCAACGAGAAGCTCTGGCTGATCGACGGCGGGCCGAAATCCCGGAAGGTCGGCGGCAAGAGCCAGACGGTGTGGCAGGACGTGCTGCTGCCGCGCCTCAAGGAGCTGTCGCCGGACGGACCTGCGACCGTGCATCTGGGCATGGTCAGCCACATCGACGACGACCACATCAACGGCTTACAGAAGATCACGCGCAAGCTGGTGAATGCCGGGCCGGGCGACGAGAAGCCGGTGAAGTTCGAGCGCTTCTGGTTCAACTCGTTTCCCGACATCGTCGGGCCGGCCAAGCCGGGCGCGGCGCCGTCGGCACAACCGATGGCAGTGGCCCAAGAGATTGCGCCCGAGCTGGATGGCGTCGACCTGCCCGAAGACGTGGAGGAGCTGCTGCACCAGGGCCAGGCAGTGGTGCAGAGCGTGGGGCAGGGCAACGACCTTGCTGCCGATCTCGGGTCATTGCAGCTCGGCGACAACCAGCCGGTGGGCGGGCTGGTGTCGGCCAGGGCGGGGCAGGGGCCGTTCAACATCCTCGGCGCGCAGGTGACCGTGGTGGGGCCGCGTGCGAACCGGCTCGAGCGGCTGCGCGAGGCATGGCGCGAGGCGGTGGAGGAGGCCGAGGCGAAGAAGCGCAAGGCCAAGCTGCAGGAGCTTTTCCTGCCCAGCAGCAAGCTCGACGACTCGGTGCCCAACCTGTCGTCGATCGTGGTGCTGGTGGACTTGGGCGGCAAGCGCCTGCTGCTCACCGGGGACGCGCTGGGCGACGACATCGTGTCGGCGTGGAAGGAGCTGGGGCTGGGCGACGGACCGGTGGCGCTGGACGTGCTGAAGATGCCGCACCACGGCAGCATCCGGAACTGCTCGAAGCCATTCCTCGAGCTGTTCGAGGCGACCCACTACATCTTCTCGGCCGACGGGCAGCACGACAACCCGGATGGGCCGACCGTCGAGGCGGTAGTGAAGATGCACGGGAAGCGGGACATCACGCTCCACTTCACCAACCGCGATATCACCTGGGAAAAGCCCCACACGACGGAATCGGGCAAGCCGGCGCGGACGCTCGACGAACTGATCGCGCAGCTGAGGATCGACCACCCCGGGCGCTGGCAAACCAACTTCCGGGGGCCTGCGGCACTGGGCGTGACGCTGACGCTGGTGCCCTGAGGGGCCTCAGCTCGCCCGCGCGCCGATCCTTGCCAGGGCGGCGATGGCCTGGTCGACGACCGGATCGCGCTCGCGCACCTGGGGGGCGGGGATGCGGCGGCGTTCGGCTTCGAAGGGGCGGTATTCCGGCTTGGTCATGTCGAGGAGGTTCACCTCGCCGCGCCAGGCGCTCATCAGGAACGCCGTGGCGTCGACGCTGACTGCCTCGAACATCTTCGAGAACTGGGCGAGCGCCTTGGAGCGGTCCTCGTCGTGCGAGGTGGCGTGGATGAGGACCTTGAGGCCCTCGTGCGCGTCGCAGCCGAATGCGCGCAGCACCACGAACAGCGCGGCACCCGACGTATCGTGGGCGATCTGGCCGCAGCGGACCTCGTCGAGCCCGGTGATCTGGTGGAGGAGGCGCGTGACCTCGGGGCGGCGGTTCTCGCTGAACAGCTTCATCAGCGCCTTGGTGAGATCGGCGATGGCGACCGAGAGTTGCTCCAGCGTGCGCTTGATCGGCGCGGACGGGGTCTGCCGCTCGGCAAAGGCGCTGATCACCTTGATGCGGTCGGTTTCGCCCAGGTCGAAGAAAGCCGGCGCAAGGAGCGCGGCGTCGAAATCCTCGCGCGCGGCGAGCGACCATGCCACCTGATGGTCCATCTGCGCGCTGCGGGCGAGGGCCGAGAGGTAGGGGCCGCGGGGAACGATGGCGGTGTTGGTGGCGAGCGCCCGATAGACCTTGCGGCTGTTCATCTGGAACAGCTTCGCCAGTACCGCGCTCGTCAGGTCGCTGCGGCGGGCGAGGGCGGCGCCCAGGGCCACGTCATTGGTCGAGATGACCTTGAGCATGGTTTCCTCGGAGAGCTTTGGCGCGTTGACGAGGAAATCGCCGAGGTCGTCGCCGAGGTGCCGGACCACCAGTTCCTCGAGTTCGGGCGACAGGTTCTCCGAACGGCCGAGCGTGGCCGCGGCCTTGGCCCGCGCCGTGGGGGCGGCGGCGGGAAAGAGACGCTGCGCGAGGGCGGCAAACTGTTCCATTTCGGCACTGGTGGGGCGTCCGCGCCGGGCATAGGCGTCGCACGCGGCGCATAGCAGCGTGTTCGTACGGTCTATTCCGCCGGTCTCAATGAGCAGCTGGAACGTCTCGTAAGGCTGAAAACCGATCATATTGTGCCCCAAACGCCCCCGTGACTCGGTGGCGCGCCATGGCCTCGATCTTTTCCAGACAATCGTTAGCGAACTGTTAACCTTGACGAAGCCTTAATGGCGCCAAGCGGGCAAATTGCGTCGAGCCTGCGCTTCTTCGGCGGGCATGGGCTCGCCGGCACACCCGCCACTTGGAGGCTCGGTTGGGGAAACTGGTACAAATGCCCAAGCGCGGACGCAGCGCCAAGCCGATCGGCGAGCAACCCGAAACGGCCGAGATCGTGCTCTTTACCGGGGTTCGCTATGAGCGGAACGGCGCGCCACTATTGCCCAACAAGCCGGCCGGCGCCGCTTCGCGCAAGCGCCGCCGCGGCTAGAAGGCTTGCCGCTGCCGCATTGGGGCTGGTGCTGCTGGCGCTGGCCGTAGACACGCCCGCGACGGGGCAGCAACTGGGCGATTTCGGCCGGCTGAAGCCCGGCGTCGTCAACGACGAGATCGTGCCGCTGTTCGACCGCAACCGTCGCGGCACCAATGGCAGGCCGCTCGACGGCTTCAACCTCACCGACGAGGAAGTGGAGATGCGCGACCGCGTGTGGCGCTTCCTCGTGGCTCCGCACGCCAAGGATTGGGCATGGCCCTACAGCGCCGAAATCCGCCCGGCGCGGGCAGGGGGGCAGCAGCCCGAGCACTTCGGCAAGTACTACCGCTGGCTTACTTCCCAGCGCTACGCCTCGTCGCGGGTGCGCTACAACACCATTGCCGACCACGTGCAGGCCGACATCGGCACCCTGCCGGCGACGTTCCGCTCGATCTGTGCCGTGATCGAGGTGGACAGGCAGCGGGCGGTGGCGGTGGCCGAGATCGACTACCTCGAGCCCGAAATGGTGGCGCGGCAGCAAAAGCGCGACCGCGAGAACGGCGCCTTCATCGACCGCTTCGTGCTGGCGCTGGGCTTCCGCCACGATTCCTACCAGTACGCGCTCGACCACTTCCTGGTGGAGACGCCGCACCAGGAAGCGCTGAAGGTAGACGCGGCCCTGACCGAGCTCGCCGTGTGGGTGGAGCGCGCCAATGCGGGCGACTTCTGCGGCGATCTCGGCGGCTGGCGCGGCGAGGCCGGGGCGGCACTCCCCGGCCGCGTGCTGCTCGATGCGCCGGACGAAGGCGAGTATCGGAAGTAGGCGTTAACCGCCTGTTGACCATGCCGATAGGTTGCGGGCATCCCTTGGGCGGCGCTGGCCATTGCATTTGTATCAAATGCGAGGCTTACCGATGTCCACTCCCGATCATCTGCCTGACCGCTACGTTGCCGAGTTCCTCGACCTGGCGACTTCGGCGCATGTCTATTTCGAGCTGGTGAATGACCGCCTGACGGTGCGGGCGGTGAACCCGTGCTGGGAGATGTGGCGGCCGTTCCGGCACCTGCTCGACGAGATCGGGGCGCGGCGCATCGAGCAGTACCTGCGCGACAACCCGCGGGCGATGCACTAGGCGCTAGATCGGCAGGTTGCCGCAGCGGAGGCCGGCGAGCGCGCGCTCGTAACGCGCGCGCATGGCGGGATGCGGCGGGGCGAGACGGACGACCACCATCAGGTCGTCCTGCTGCGCCTCGACGATCAGCAGGCCCTCGGCGACGTCGAGCTTTTGCTCGGCGAGGAGGCGGGTCTGCGCCGGGTTGAAGAGGCCCAGGTCGAGCAGCGTGCTGGTGCTGTCGCGGTTGGTGGTCGAATAGACCACCGTGCCGTTACGGGCATAGACCGCGACCGACCAGAAGGCCTGCGGCAGGTTGCCGGCCACGGTGCCGGGCCCCTTGCTGAGATCGAGCCGGCACACGGCATAGGCAAGTTCGGGGTCGAGGCGCAGTTGATTGGGCTGGTCGGCGGCGACCGCGGCGAGCACCTGCATGCCCTCGGCCGGGCCGAGCACGTTCACCCGGTCCCACGCGGTGGACGGCGAAAGCGCCGGCAGCAGCAGGATGACGACGATGTGGATGATGCCGCCCAGCACCAGGCCGGCGAAGATCCAGAGACCGGTGCGGATCATGCGCAGGCCTCGCGGATGATGGAGGGCAGGGCCGCGACGTTGGCGCCGCTGCCCGACAGGCTGGAGGTGTCGTAGAGCGTCAACACGAGGTTGAACGCTCCGTCGCCGGCGATCTCGAGCCAGTTCTGCGGGGCGAGCGTCTTGCTGACATAGAGCTCGACCGAACCATCGGGGGCGCGCGACAGGCGGGCGCTGTGGAAATCGAGCGGGCCGTCGGGTCGCGTGATCGGCGCCCCGGTGTCCGGCGCCACCGGAACCAGTGTCCAGAAGCGGGCGGGCGGGGTGCTGCCATCGATGCGGTAGCGGCAGTTGCGGTCGAGCCGGCGGTTGTCGCTGTCGAGCGTGGCGACGAACTGCAGCCCTTCGGATGCGCCCAGTTCGAGGGCGCCGGAGCGGGCGATGTAGGCGCGGGTATAGGGGTCGGGGCCGGGCACGCCGACATCGCGCCACGCCTGCCACGGACCGATCTCCACGGCGCCGAACAGGCGACCATCATTGAGCGCATACCAGCTGAGGCCGAAGCCGGTACCGAGCGCGACCGCGATCATGAGCGCGAGGTGGACGAGAAAGCGCAAGGATTACATCGCGTTGGAGGCGGCAGGCGCAGGCGCGAGCGAGGCGGCCCGGGCGCCGGGCTGGACCGGCTGGGCGGCGAGCGCATTCTTGAGCCGGTCGGCGACATCGAGCAGCTTCTGCGCCGCTTCGGGCTTGAGGCTCGGCGGGCGCTCGGGCTGCACGGCCTCCGGCGCTACCGGCTCGGCATTGGCGATGACGAACGGAGCGGGCTTGAAATCCACGCCTTCGACCGGCTTGATCTCGATGTTGGTGTGCGCGTAGGCCATGAACTTCTGCCACGCGACGGTAGGCAGGGTGCCGCCGGTCAATTCGTTGGTGGCCTCGTAGTTGTCGTTGCCGAACCAGACGGCGGCGACGTAATTGCCGGTGAAGCCGCAAAACCACGCATCGCGGTAGGATGAGGTGGTGCCGGTCTTGCCCACGGAGGGCACGCCCTCGATGAGGGCGCGGCGGCCGGTGCCGCTTTCGACCACGGCGCGCATCATGCGGTTCATGAAAAGCACTGTCCGCTCGGAGACGACACGCTCGCGGTTGGCCTCGGGATCGGCCTCGTAGAGCGCGTCGCCGGCCGTGGTGGTGATGCGCGTGATGCCGAAGGCGGGCGTCTTGTAGCCTTGGTTGGCGAACACGGCGTAGGACGAGGCCATGTCGATGACCGACACCTCGGCGGCGCCGAGCGCCAGCGAGCGGGTGACCGGGAAATCGTTGCGGAGGCCGATCTTGTGGGCGAAATCCGCGATCGGCTGGCGGCCGGTCTTGATCGAGAGGTTGACCGGCACGGTGTTGATGGAGCGCTGGAAGGCATTGATGAGGGTGATGCGCCCCACCGAGTCGCCCGAGTAGTTGCGCGAGCACCAGTTGCCGATGCACTGCGTGGCGCCGGAGACCACGGTTTCGGGGTCGTATTCGGGGATCATCTCGAACGCGGTGGCGTAGTCGAACAGCTTGAAGGCCGAGCCCGGCTGCCGGTTGGGCACGATGGAGCGGTTGAACTGGCTCTGCGCATAATCCATGCCGCCCACCATGGCGCGGATGGAACCGTTGGGCTCGAGCACCACCATGGCGGCCTGGCTGACATTGTAGCGTTCGCCCTGTTCGCGCACTACGGAAGTGACCGCATCTTCGGCGTAGGATTGCAGCACCGGATCGATGGTGGTGCGCACCACGAAGCTGTTGGAGTTCGTGTTGGTGGCCTCGATGAGCTTCTTGGTTTCCTCGAAGGCGTAATCGAGGAAGTAGTTGGGGGCCGCGATCTCGTGCGAGCGGTCGATGGGGGTGGCCGGGTTGCGGCGGGCCGCGGTGACCTGCCCCTCGGTGAGGAAGCCGGAATCGACCATGCGGCTCAGCACCACGTTGGCGCGGCCGCGCGCCGCCGCGAGGTCGACATGCGGCGCGTACTTGGTCGGCGCCTTGAACAGGCCGGCCAGCATGGCCGCCTCGGCGAGGTTAACG
>JAEYTN010000278.1 GCA_023433985.1 Pseudomonadota bacterium
GTTCAGGCCGGCCTGCACTGGCACTTCTAAGTCGCCAGGCAGCCTGACTATCGTATAAAGCAGACCCGTCGCGCGGACAGCGCGACGGGTTTCTTTTAGCCGAAAGCATCGGCCATAGTTGCTTCCACATGTTCGGACGTCAGAAATGCGGATGAACTGAAGAGAGATCGATGCAGAGGCACCCGGCCAGTAAGCGAGTAGGCCGAATTGTCGGCACAGCCAGCACTCCGCCGCCTTTTTGCTTGGCGCCAGTCAAGGCGATAGCCCCGGGCCGCAACCCAATAGCCTCGTGTCAATTGTCCCGGCGACAGCCGATCGCGGCTGCCTCCTGTTCATCTTCAGGGAGCGTCTGGTTGCTTGGCAGTGTCGCGAGCGCAGGAAGCAGACAGGCGACCATCAGCAGGCTCTGCCACAATAAGTACTAGCGCTCAAGGTGAAGTGGTGATGATATAGTCGGAAGTACTTGAGAAGAGCCGTTCGCCGCTGGGGGCGCTCCTAAATGCGGCAATGATGTGGTCTTAGGTTGGCAAAAGTAAATTTGCAGGATCCGGCGCGGGTGCACTTAGCAGGCGGTTGCCGAAACTGCCCGGAAAACCGGCGCTCTGCGCGGATTCCGGAAAATCGGCCGGTGCATACTTGCAACACCCGCCCAACCGAAGGCCGCAACGGGCTCACAATGGGGCATCGGTGGGTGGAAGTTAAGCATTGGGGTGCTTAGTTTCCGGCTCGCTCTATATGGAGGCACTTGTATGAATCGCATCACTCTCACCCTGCTCGCCGGCGTGGCGACGCTTGGTTTCGCATCGGCTACGCAGGCCGCGGACCTCATCATCGACACCGCTCCGGTGGTCGAGCCCGGCATCGTCAGCACCGGCGGTAACTGGGACGGCGCTTATGTCGGCGTGTTCGCCGGCTACGGCTGGGGTACCGTCACCGACGAGTTCGGTGATTTCGCTCCGGTTGGCGGCGAGATCGATACGGCTGGCTGGCAGCTCGGCGTGAACGCCGGCGTCGACTTCACCGTTTCGGAAGCTCTGGTTGCCGGTATCGTTGCCGACATCGCCTGGGCCGACATCAACGGCGACGATTTCGGCGTCGACGATTCCAGCATCAACTGGCTCGGTAGCGTTCGCGGCCGTCTCGGCTTCGATGGCGGCGCCTTCCTGCCGTACGTGACCGCCGGTCTGGCGTTCGCCAACAACACCATCGACGTTGGCGCTGCCGACGACACGCAGACCCATATCGGCTGGACTGCCGGTGCCGGCGTCGAGTTCGCCGTTGCCGACAACATCTCGCTCGACCTGCAGTACCGCTACTCCGACTACGGCACTGCGTCGTACGACCTGGGCGCCGCCGGTGGCGACTCCGACTACAGCCTGACCTCGCACGCGGTCACCGCCGGCATCAACTTCCGCTTCTGATCGCATCAGCGACCAGACAGGAAGCAGGCCTGTTCAGCCCCGTCCGGCATTGCCGGGCGGGGTTTTCGCTTGCGCCAGATTGAGGCGCGGGAGGCGGCCGTCGGGAGTTACGGGGCTGGTTAGCGAAAGGTAAACGCCCGAGAGGCCTTGTGCGGCAGGGCTTTGGCGGGGCAGGGCGCGCCACGGCCCGCCTCCGCGCCGGAAAGGTAACCACGGCGTAAAGGATTTATTCGCATTTGCAGCGGATTCATCGCCCTACAAGGCTTTGTAACGTGTTCCTTGGAGGCACTCATGAACCGTATTTCTCTCCTCATCCTCGCGGGCGCCGCCACTCTCGTGTCCGCTTCGGCGGCCTCGGCAGCCGACCTGCTGATCAACCAGCCGGCCCCGAGCTACGGCGGCGGCTTCACCAGCAGCAGCGGCGGCTGGGATGGCGCATACATCGGCGGCTTCATCGGCTACGGCTGGGGCACGCTCGTCGACGAGGACGGCAACATCCTCGTCGATGCCGGTGACGAGATCGATCTTAGCGGCTGGACCGCCGGTGCCAAGCTCGGCGCCAACTTCACGGTGGGCGGTGGCCTGGTGCTCGGCGCAGAAGGCGATGTGGCCTGGGCCGGCATCGGTGGCTACGACGACGCCGCCGACATCGACTACGACGTCAACTGGACGAGCTCGCTGCGCGGCCGGGCCGGCTACGACGCCGGAGCCTTCATGCCCTACCTGACGGCAGGTCTCGCCATTGCCGGCGCCACCGCCAGCGACGGCCCGACCGACAACAGCCAGGTGCATTTCGGCTGGACCGCCGGCGCCGGCGTTGAAGTGGCTGCCTCCGACCAGATCTCGGTCGATCTGCAGTACCGCTACTCGGACTATGGCCAGGCGACCTATGACCTCGGCGTCGGCTCCAGCGATCTCAGCCTGACCACCCATGGGGTGACCGCCGGCGTGAACTTCAAGTTCTAAGCCGACCAGCAACCTGGCGCGCCAGCGGCGTGGTGCGCTTCAGACACGGCCCGTCGGACACACCGGCGGGCCGTGCCTTTTCCACCACGGGTAACGCGAATATGGCGCAGGGGGCTTGCCAAGCGCGGTAAACGCGCCCACGTTCAGCGCATCGTCAACAGCGCAAAGGAGGTGGTCCAAGTGTCTCATCAGAAATCGTCGGTTTCGAAGGGTCTTGGAGTCTCCGTTAGCTCGGAGCAGCCTCTGGCCTAATCGAAGGCACCTCGCCCCCTACGGGGCAGTGACCGCTTCGAAGACCGCGAAATCGGGAAGGGTCGCCTCCGGGCGGCCCTTCTTTTTTCGTGCCGGTTTTGCATTCAGGACCGCGAACGACTATATCGCGGCTTCCCTCGTCAGCGCGATTGCCATGAACGTCCACACTCCGGCCGCGGCCACCAAGCTCCTGCCCTTCCAGACGCGCCGCACGTTCGCGATCATTTCGCACCCCGACGCCGGCAAGACCACGCTTACCGAAAAGCTGCTCGCGTCCTCGGGCGCCATCCAGCAGGCCGGGCAGGTGCGCCACCGCGCCAACCAGCGCGCCACGCGCTCGGACTGGATGGAGATCGAGCGCCAGCGCGGCATCTCGATCACCTCGTCGGTGATGACCTTCGAGCACCTGGGGCTCACGTTCAACCTGCTCGATACGCCCGGCCACTCCGACTTTTCCGAGGATACCTACCGTACGCTCACCGCCGTGGATGCGGCGATCATGGTGATCGACGTCGCCAAGGGCATCGAGGCGCAGACGCTGAAGCTGTTCGAAGTGTGCCGCCTGCGCGACATCCCGATCATCACCTTCGCCAACAAGGTGGACCGCGAGGGCAAGGACCCGGTCGAAATCCTCGACGAGATTGCCTCCACCCTGGCGCTCGACGTCTCGCCGGTGGTGTGGCCGCTGGGCGGCGGCGTCGATTTCAAGGGCATCGTCGACCTGACCGAAGGCGTCGTGAAACGCCCCGACGGC
>JAEYTN010000303.1 GCA_023433985.1 Pseudomonadota bacterium
TCGCCGGCCGGCTGCAGGTTGACCAGCAGCGGGATGTCCTGGCCGTGCTTCTGCCAGTCGTCGATCTCGAGCTCGACGCCGATATGGCGGGCAATGGCGTTGATGTGGATCGGCGCGTTGGTCGAGCCACCGATCGCCGAGTTCACGACGATGGTGTTGATGAAGTTGTCCTTGGTCAGGATGTCCGAGGGCTTCAGGTCCTCGTGCACCATCTCGACGATGCGCTTGCCAGTCCGGTACGAGATTTCCTGGCGGTCGCGGTAGGGTGCCGGAATGGCCGCGGAGCCGGGGAGCTGCATGCCCAGCGCCTCGGCCAGCGAGTTCATGGTCGAGGCCGTGCCCATGGTGTTGCAGTAGCCGGTCGAGGGGGCGGAGGACGCCACCAGCTCGATGAACTGCTCGTAGCCGATCTCGCCGGCCGCCATCATCTGGCGGGCCTTCCAAACGATGGTGCCCGAGCCGGTGCGCTCGCCGCGGAACCAGCCATTGAGCATCGGGCCGACCGACAGCGCGATGGCCGGGATGTTGACCGTCGCCGCACCCATCAGCATGGCGGGGGTGGTCTTGTCGCAGCCGATGGTCAGCACGACGCCGTCGAGCGGGTAGCCGTAGAGCACTTCGACGAGGCTGAGATAGGCGAGGTTGCGGTCGAGGCCCGCGGTCGGGCGCTTGCCCGTCTCCTGGATCGGGTGGACCGGGAACTCGATGGCGATGCCGCCGGCCTCGCGGATGCCCTCGCGCACGCGCTTGGCGAGCTCGATGTGGTGGCGGTTGCAGGGGCTGAGGTCCGAGCCGGTCTGGGCGATGCCGATGATCGGCTTGCCCGACTGCAGCTCTTCGCGCGAAATGCCGAAATTGAGGTAGCGCTCGAGATAGAGCGCGGTCATGTCCGGGTTATCCGGATTGTCGAACCAGGCGCGCGACCTCAGCTTGCGCGGGGCCGAATTCCCTGCGCCGTTACCCGAACTCATGATGGTCTCCTCTCCGCGGCGAAAAATTGTTGGCGCAATCCCTAGCGCCAATCGCCCGTTGCTTCACTTAATAGTTGGTCGAAGCGGTGGGCGCCAGCTTCTTGCGCTAGCCGTTCCGCACGGTACTCTGGCGCGCCTTGAGGGCGATCGGATGCATGAGGACCCGCTCCTCGATGGGCTGTCCGTCGAGGCGGCGCAGCATCAGCCGGCCGGCTTCACGGCCCATATCGTAGCTGGGGATGTTGACCGTGGTGAGCGAGGGCCGCATGTAGTCGGTAAAATCGAGGTTGCCGTAGCCCGCGATGGCGATGTCCCGGGGGACGGAGATGCCGAGCTCGGCCGCGCGGAGGATGGCGCCCGTCGCCAGGATGTCGCCGGCAAAGAAGATGGCGTCCACGTCCGGGCCCTCGGCGCGGATCCTGTCGAAGGCTGCCACGCCATCGGAAATCTGGCTGGTCAGCTCGGCCGGGACGATCTTCACTAGTTCCGCACCGTGCGAGGCAAGGCCCTCCCTGAGGCCGGCGATCCGCTCGGCCCCTCTGTCCTCGACGTGGCCGCAGTAGCAGATGCGACGATACCCCTGGGCGCCCAGATGGTTTCCCATCAGCAGTCCGCCCTCCCGATTGGAGAAACCCACCAGCATGTCGATGGGATCGGCCACGCCGCCCCACATTTCGAGGCAGGGGATGCCCAGCTTCCGGAGGGAGCTTCGGGTAGCCTCCGACCGGACGACGCCGCTGAAGACCACGCCGGCCGGGCGGAAGGGCAGGAGGGAACTCACGACGTCCGTTTCCAGCATCTCGGAATATTCGGTCTGGGCGAACATCAGGTGGTAGCGCTTGCCCTCGAAGGCATCGACCAGGCCCTGCATGGAGTTGGCGAAATGCGGGTTGAGCAGGCTCGAGACGAACACCGTGACGATCGGAGAGCGGCCCGAGCGCAGGCTCGAGGCGAAGCTGTTCACCACGTAGCCGGTCTGCGCGACCGCGTCGGCGACCTTCTTGCGCGTCTCCTCCTTGACCTTCTCAGGCTGGGAGAGGGCACGCGAAACCGTGATGGGCGAAACCCCGGCCACTCGTGCGACGTCTTCGACACGAACCGGGCGGTTCGTGTTCTTCGGTTCCTTGGCGGCCAATAAGTCCCCCGACTTTCAATATAGTAGCAGTAACAGCGCTACGGAATCCGGAAACTCCAGTAGCCGGTCGCGGCGACGCCCTCCGCGATCCTGATAACTTCATTCCACTTCGCCGTCCGTTCCGAGCGGGTCATCGATCCGACCTTGATCTGATCCGACATCAGTCCGACGGCGAGATGACTCAGCGTAACATCCTCGCTCTCCCCCGAGCGGCCGGATTGTATTGTGTTCCAACCCAGCGACCGGGCGAGGCTGCTCGCCTGAATCAATTCAGTCAAAGTGCCGCACTGGTTCGATTTGAGCAACACGGAATTACACGAATGGAGACCAGCTGCATGTGCAATTCGCGCGCTGCTGGTCGTCAAGTAATCGTCACCGACGATCTGAACGGACGAGCCGAGCCGGCGGGTGATCTCGACGAAACCTTGGTCATCATCTTCGGCGAGGGGATCCTCTAGCGACACGATGGGGTAGGCCGCGACCCAGCGCTCGAGCATGTCGATCATGGCCTCGGTCGAGAGGGTTTTGCCTTCCAGCGCAAGGCGATAGCCGTTGTCGGCATAGAAGGACGAGGCGGCGACATCGAGGGCGATGCCGACGTCGCCACCAGGCTTGAAGCCAGCGGATTCGATTGCTTTCACAAGGAGTTCGAGGCCGTCCTCGTTGGCGCGGAAGTCGGGCCAGACGCCGCCCTCGTCGGCGATTCCGTTCAACTTGCCCGCCGCCTGCATCGACTTGGCGGTTGCCATGTATATTTCGGCGATCCACTCGGTGGCCTCGAGGAAGCTCGTGGCGCCGGTGGCGATGACCAAGTAGTCCTGGATGTCGATGCGGTTGCCGGCGTGGCGGCCGCCGCCGAAGATCTGGATCATCGGGGCGGGGATGTGCGGGGTGGCGGCATCGAGGCCGGCAAGGGTCCTAAGGTGTTGCCAGAGCGCTATTTCCCGCTCGGCGGCGGCGGCCCAGGCGATGGCCGAGGAGGTGGCGACGAGGGCGTTGCCGCCCAGCCGCGTCTTCTGCGGAGTGCCGTCGAGCTCGATCAGCCGGGCGTCGCACTTGAACTGGTCGAGCGCGTTAAGTCCCTGCAGTTCCGCGGCGATTTCCCCGTTCACGGCTTCGATGGCGCCGTTGACGCCGAAGCCGCCGAGGCGTTGGCCGCCGTCGCGACGGTCGAGGGCCTCGCGGCTGCCGGTAGAGGCGCCCGAGGGAGCGATGGCGCGACCGACCGCGCCGGAGGCGAGCTGGACCTCTACCTCGACCGTGGGGCGGCCGCGCGAGTCCCAGACCTGGCGTGCCCTGGTTGCTGCGATTTCTGACACGAAGAAGGCCTCATGATGAACGGATTCTGAACGGATTCTGAATGGCTTCCAGAACAGCTTCGGCGCGTTGTTCCGGCTGCTGGATCAATGGGATAGCCAGTTTTCGCACGGCGTCGCGGGCCGGTTCGTTCAAGTATTCGACCGGCGACTTGCCGTCGATCCGCGCCAGCATCAGACACGGCAGCAGGGCCGCGACCCGTGCCTCAACCTCACCCCGCAGGGCCGCCGGGAAGTGGCCGAGCCAGGTACGGACGAATCCATCCGCCTGCCCGAGCAGGGTAGCCCCGAGCGCGGGGAGGTGGATAGATTTGAGCACGAGGTGGTTGAGGCAGAAGGCTGCGTCGAACGCCGGGTCGCCGTACCAGGCGCATTCGGCGTCGAGCAGGACCGGATGGCCATCCGCGACGGAGACGAGGATGTTCTTGGGGCTCACGTCGCCGTGGACCAGCGCCAGATGGGTGCGGCGCGAACGCTCCATGGTCGCGAGGATGCTCCCGTCGAGGTCG
The DNA here is from genome assembly GCA_023433985.1 of Pseudomonadota bacterium. Lineage (GTDB taxonomy): Bacteria > Pseudomonadota > Alphaproteobacteria > Rhizobiales > Devosiaceae > Devosia_A. Next base: position 3,932 of record JAEYTN010000303.1, read on the forward strand.
GGATAGCGGGCGGCGAGGGTGCGCAGGTAGGGATCGAAGCGCAGCGCGTCGATCAGGTCGTCCGTGGGGAACTCGGCGGCGGCGCCGGCGTCGTTCAGGGTGGCGGCGTGGATGCGGCCGAGCGCGTCGGCGACCCGGAGCGGAACCTGCGGGTCGGCGCGGCCGGCGAGCAGGTCGGATTTCCAGAGCGTATAATCGGCCGGCGGCAGATATTCGAGCAAGGCGATGCCGTGCTCGCGGTCCTCGGCGATCACCCCAGGCGCAGCGCCGGGGACGATAGCGCCGGCGCGGCGCAGCCAGGCGATTTCGTAGTGGTTGCGCTCGAGCGGCGCTTCCCACCGCGCGGCGACCTTGAGCTGCGACAGGGCGCGCTTGGCGCAGAACTGCCGGCCGTCGGGCAGCTCGACCCGGACGATGTCGGAGGAGACGCCGCCGGTCAGCGGCGCGACGGCCAGCGGGCCGGCTGCCTCGATTCCGGCCGAAGCGAGCATGGGCGGAAGCAGTGCTTCCCAACTGTCGGACTGCATGGCGACCCCCGGCCCTCCCGCGGCCCGTTCGACGGCCGTCATGCTACCGGAGGAGGTTTCGGTCAACAACCGAACGGCCCGACTTTCTTCTGGCTTGCCAGAGCCTTGCGGCGCGCGTGAGGGTGCTTGCCAGTATCGGACGGGGAGGAAACCATGGGCCGGCTTACCGGAAAGACCATCTTCATGACCGCGGCGGCGGCCGGCATCGGGGGTGCCTGCGCCACGGCGTTCGTGCGCGAGGGCGCGCGGGTGATCGCGACGGACCGCGACGCGGCGGCAATCGCCAGGAAGGGCGAGGAACTGGCCGCGATCTCGGCTGGCCACGAGGCCTACGCGCTCGACGTCACGGACCATGACGGGTTGCGGGCGGCGGCGGAGCGGCACGGGCAGGTCAACGTGCTCTATAACGGCGCCGGCTGGGTGCACCAGGGCATGCTCGGCAACACCTCGCTTGCCGACTGGCAGCGCAGCTTCGACATCAACGTGACGCCGATGTTCGTGCTGACCCAGGCCTTCCTGCCCGCATTCATCGCGCAGGGCGGCGCCTCCATCATCAACATCGCCTCGGTGGCGAGCTCGCTCAAGGGCGTCCCGAACCGGGTGAGCTACATGTCGACCAAGGCGGCGGTGATCGGTTTCACCAAGTCCGTCGCCTTCGACTACATGAAGCACAATATCCGCTGCAACGCGATCTGCCCCGGCAGCGTCGACAGCCCGTCGCTGCACGAGCGGGCGGTGGCGATCGGCGAGCACGACGAGGTGTGGAAGACCTTTATTGCCCGTCAGCCGATGGGCCGCATGGCGCAGCCCGAGGAGATGGCGCATCTCGCGGTCTATCTTGCGAGCGACGAGAGCACTTACGCGACGGGGGCGAATTTCATCTCCGATGGCGGCATCACCCTCTAGGACAGGTCGTATTTCGTGGAGCAGCGCCGACTGATGAGCGAACGCGAGGCGCTGGAGATCGCCGAGGCCGGGCACCTCGAACCGGTGCCGGTGCCGGCGCAGCCTGCGGGACGGCCGCTGCTCGGCGTGCTGATGGTGATGGGCGCGGTGCTGCTGTTTGCCGGCAACGACACGATCACCAAGCTGCTGGTGGCCGAGTATCCGGTGACGCTGGTGTCGGCCGTTCGCTACCTGGTGCACCTGGGGCTGATGCTGGTGCTGCTGCTGCCGCGCATGGGCACGCGGCTGCTGAGGACGCAGCGCACCGGGCTGGTGCTGGTGCGCGGGCTCTGCCTCGTGGTGTCGACGCTCGGGATGGGGCTCGCCTTCCAGCGCATGCCGGTGCCGGAATCGGTGGCCATCGTCTTTCTGGCGCCGATGCTGGTGGTGCTGGCGGCGGGGCCCGTGCTGGGCGAGAAGGTCGCGGCGGCGAGCTGGGTGGCCGCGGTGGTCGGCTTTGCCGGCGTACTGCTGATCGTGCGGCCGGGCGGCGGCCTCGACCTGTGGGGCGTGGTGTTCGTACTGGTGGCAGTGGCGACCTCGGTCGTCTACTACCTGCTCTCGCGGGTGCTGGCGCGCACCGAGAATACGCTGACGCTGCTGTTCTACACCGCGCTGGTGGGCTCGCTCTGCTTCGGCGTGACGCTGCCCTGGTCGCTATCGGGGCCGGCGCCTGACCTGCCGACGCTGCTGATGTTCCTCAGCCAGGGCGCTGCGGCGGGGCTCGGGCACTACCTGTTCACCGCGGCGCATCGCGAGGCCACGGCCTCGCTGCTGGCGCCGGTGAACTACATGCAGCTGCTCTGGGTGGGGCTGCTCAGCTGGCTGATCTTCGGCCACCTGCCGGACGCGCTGACGCTGGCCGGCATGCTGCTGGTGGCCCTCGCCGGCGTGAGCATCGCGATGATCTCGACGCGGCGGAGGTAGTGCGGATCAGATCGCGGCCAGGTAGGCGTCGTCGAACTCGGCGAGGCGGGCGAGGCCCTCGAAGTCGTGGACGATCAGCTCGTGGTGGACGAGGTCGGCGAGCTTGAGGCGCCGGAGCTCCTGCAAGGTGCGGTTGACGTGCACGGTCGAGAGGCCGAGCACGCTCGAGAGCATCTCCTGCGTCATGTGCAGCGGGCAGCGGTCGACCTTGTAGTTTCCGGCAGGCGTGCTGCAGCGAACCAGGGTCTCGCACAGGAAGTGCGCCATCTGCTCAAGGGCGGTACGCTGCCCAAGGCACATCAGACGCTCCTGCGCGATGCCCAGTTCGCGGTAGACCAGCACCGCCATGCCATCATGGCCGGCCGGCGCCATCGACCGCATCTGCCGGACCGCGGGATCGGGAACGTAGCCGATGACCGAGCCGTGGAGCGCCACGAGGTAGTCGGAGTGTCCCCGGCCGGTGCCGATATAGCCCATCAGGTTGATGACATCGTCGCGGTAGTAGACGGCGACCGTGTGCCGGCGGCCATCGGCGAGGAAGCGCTGCCGGAGCACGGCGCCTTCGAGCACCATCTGCAGGTTGGCGTTGCGTTCCTCCACCTGCACGCGCTCGGTATAGCGCTCGCTGCGGTCGCTGGCGGCTCGCAGGGCGTCCGTCAGGCGTCTCGCTTCGGTAGGTTCCTTGATCGTGTGAAGCACAGTCCTTTTACGCTCGCGCGAGAGGCCGTCGGCAACTTGTGAGGGTAACGTAGCTCATTATCATTGGTTCCATACTGATCCATGTTAGCGCAACGGGCGCGCAGCGAGCGGGCAGTTTGGGCTTTGACGGGACGACGCCAGCCTGTAAGCAGGCTCCGCTATTTCCATAGGAGTACCCGATGAGCATCACCCGCTTCGAGCCCGGCAAGCGCATGAGCCAGGCCGTCGTCCACGGCAACACCGTCTACCTCGCCGGCCAGGTCGCGACCGACTACAACGGCAGCATCGAGAAGCAGACGACCGAGGTGCTGGAGACGGTGGAGCAGTTGCTGAAGCAGGCGGGCACGAGCAAGGCGAAGCTGCTGACGGTGCAGGTGATCCTCAACAACATCGCCGATTTCGCCGCGATGAACACGGTCTACGATGCCTGGATCGATCCCGCCAACCCGCCGACCCGCGCCTGCATCGAGGCGCGCCTCGCGCATCCGTCGCTGAAGGTGGAAGTGATCGCCACGGCGGCGCTCGACTGAGTTTGACGGGCCTCGGCTTCGGCAAGCGTGAGGCCCACCGGGTTCGGCCGCGGGTCTTGGCCGACCCATCACAATGCTCCACATGGTCCCCTCCCCGTTAGCGCGGGGGAGGGTACCAGCTTCAGAGCGCCTTCTGGACGGCGGCGCGGGGCTTGGGGGATTTCTTCGGCGCGGCCTCAGCGGCCTTCGCCTTTGCCTTCACCGGCTTGGCAGCCTTCCCCTCGTCGGCGGCCTTCCCCTTGGCCCTGGTGCCCGATTTCACCTTCGGCGGCATTTCGGATGGGTTCTTGCCCCCGGTGATCGCCGCGGTGCGGCTGGCGGTTTCCTCGACCATCGCATTGCGGGCTTCCTCGCTCGCAAGGTGCCAGTAGTGGTCGCCGCGGCCGTCAGGGCGGCCGTCCGCTTCCCACAGGTGGTAGGCGCGTTCGCGGATCGCGTTTTCGCTGAGCGCGGCGGCATCGGATCTGCCAGGCATGGTCGTATCCCCTTGGTAAAGGGCGCATCCGGGAGGACGCGCCACCCATTGCAGACGGGCTCAGCCTAGCAGAGTGCTGCAAGGCCCGCGACGCATCCGCAGTGCAGGCGAGCCATGAACCTCGCGGGCAGCACTTGGTTCCCGGTGTGATTGACGTGCCGGGCTGGCCGGGTAGGCTCGCGCCTTTCGCTTCAGCCGGAGAGCGTCATGCCGCAGCACTATGATTCCATCATCATCGGGGCGGGGCAGGCGGGGCCATTCCTGGCGGCGCGGCTGGCGGATGCGGGCCAGAAGGTGGCGCTGATCGAAAAGCGCTGGCTGGGCGGCACCTGCGTCAATGTCGGCTGCACACCCACCAAGACGCTGGTGGCGAGCGCGCGGGTGGCGTGGCTGGCGCGGCGGGCGGCGGATTTCGGCGTTTCGGCGGGACCGGTAGCGGTCGACATGGCGGCGCTCCGGGCGCGCAAGCAGCAGGTGGTGGACGCCTCGCGCGGCGGGCTCGAGAGCTGGATGGGCTCGTTGCCGACACTTCGCGTCATCTATGGCGAGGGACGATTCGTTTCGGCGCACGAGGTGGAGGTGAACGGCGAGGTGATCTCGGGCGAGACGATCTACCTCAACACGGGCGCGCGGCCGGTGGTGCCGGAGTGGGTCGGCGAGGTGCCCTATCTCGACAGCACCTCCATCCTGGAGCTCGAGGAATTGCCGCGGCACCTGGTGATCGTGGGCGGCTCGTATATCGGGCTCGAGTTCGCGCAGATGTACCGGCGGTTCGGGGCGGAGGTGACGGTGCTCGAAAAGGGCACGCATCTCGCCGGGCGCGAGGACGCGGACATTTCGGATGCGATCCGGGCGATCCTCGAGGAGGATGGCATCGGGGTGATTACCGGCGTGGATTGCTTCGGGGCAAGTGCGCTGCCCGACGGGGTATCGGTGCGCTTTTCGGCCGGCGGGGTGGCACAGCGGGTGGACGGCAGCCACTTGCTGGTCGCTATCGGGCGGACGCCGAATGTCGAGGCGCTGGGACTCGACCGCATCGGGGTGAAACAGGGCAAGCGCGGGTAT
>JAEYTN010000324.1 GCA_023433985.1 Pseudomonadota bacterium
GCACGGCCCGGTGGCGGTGGCGAACAAGTTCCACTTCGCCCATGCCGACGGCACGCCCTACTTCCCCTTCGGCACCACCTGCTACGCCTGGACCCACCAGCCCCTCGCCATGCAGGCCAAAACGCTCGAGACGCTAGGCAAGGCGCGGTTCAACAAGATCCGCATGGGCGTGTTCCCCAAGGACTACCCGTTCAACACCAACGAGCCGCTGCAGGACGTCTACCAGCGCGGCCCCGACGGCAAGCTCGATTTCGACCGACCCGACCCGAAGACCTTCCAGCACTTCGAACAGCACGTCGGCAAGCTGCGAGACACGGGGATCGAGGCCGACATCATCATCTTCCACCCCTATGACCGCTGGGGCTATGCCGGCATGAGCACCGAGCAGGATTTCCGTTACGTCGCCTATCTCGCGGCGCGGCTCTCGGCCTATGCCAACGTCTGGTGGTCGCTCGCCAACGAGTACGATTTCCTGCTCGACACCAAGCCCATGCCGCAATGGGATCGCTACTTCCACCTCCTCGAGGAAAACGACCCCTATCGCCACCTGAAGTCGATCCACAACGGCGACCAGACGATGAACTTCGATCATCGCAAGGCCTGGGTCAGCCACGTCTGCATCCAGAACTGGGACGTGAAGCGTACCCCCGAGTGGCGCGACCAGTATGGCAAGCCGGTGGTCAACGACGAGCCCGAATACGAGGGCAATATCTGGCCCAGTTGGGGCAACATCACCGCGCAGGAGCTGACGCACCGCTTCTGGACCACGATGATGCGCGGCGGCTATGCCGGGCACGGCGAAACCTATGCCGATCCCGACGACCTGATCTGGTGGGCCAAGGGCGGCAAGCTCCACGGCGAGGCCTGGAAACGCATCGGGTTCCTGCGCACCATCGTCGAAGAGGACGTGAAGTCCGGCCTCACCCCGATGGGCGGCAATTTCACCTGGCCGTGGAGCCGCATCTCCGGCGCCCGCGACGGCAAGGTGACCTACATCTATTTCGGCGAGCACCAGCCCAACCAGTGGACGACCGGCCTGCCCAAGGAAGACGGGGACTACGAGGTCGACGTCATCGACACCTGGAACATGACCGTCACCCCGGCAAAGCGCATCCCCGCGCTGATCCCGCATCCGACGAGGCATGGCGACGTCGTCCGCGGCGGCAAGGCCGACGCGGCGTTCGGCGTGGAACTGCCGGGGCGCCCGGGCTTGTGCATTCGAGTGCGGGATCGCGGCTAGTGCCCGGGGCCGCCCCCTCCACCAGCCTGCGGCTGGTCCCCCTCCCCCGCTACGCAGGGGAGGATCAACGAGGGCTCGGCGCCTCAACAACGGCTAGCCACCGACGTTGCGGTGATCCTCCACCGCGCGAGCGGGGGAGGGGACCATGCGAAGCATGGTGGAGGGGGCGTCCGCCAACTCCACCCTACCCCGTCACCTCCAGCCGCAACCCCTCCACGTCCCGTTCGCACCTCAGCATTCCGTCCTCCACCGTCAGCCGGGCCCAGTGGATGACGCTCCGCCGCGCATGCGCGGTGCTCATGTCGGCGGTATGGTCGGTGTCAGTATTGGGGTGGGTGAAGTAGAACAGCGCCGCCCAGCCGTCCTGCACCACCACGTCGGCGTGCCGCGCCACCTGCGCGTCGCCCGGATCGCGCCCCGGCGCATCGAGGATGATGCCCTGCCGCTCCCAGCCCAGGGCGTCGGCTGAGCGGAACACGGCCTGGCCGCGCCACTCGTCGACGATCATCCACCACCAGCCGCCGAGCCGGAACACGTTCGGCCCCTCATGCGCGTTGCCGCCGGGTTTTCCGGGGATCGCCACGCCGGCCGGTGTCCAGGCGCAGAGGTCGCGGCTCGTCGCCACCCCGGTGCACGAGCCGTTGGCCTCGTCCTTGTACCAGAGCGGTAGAGCCCGTCGGGGCAGAGCGCCACCGCCGCATCGATCACGTAGTCCGAGGCGAGCGGCACCACGCCGTGGCGGGTCCAGTGATCGAGGTCGGGGCTGGTGAAATGCACGATGTGGCGGGGAAAGCCCGGCCAACGATCGGGCGTGCCGGTGATGTAGCTCAGGTACATGTGGTACTCGCCCAGTTCCCACATGATCTCGGGCGCCCAGTGCGTGTTGAGCCCCGGATCGGCCGGATCGTCGAGCCCGGCCACGTTGCCGCGGAACTGCCAGGTCGCGCCGGCATCGGCCGAAACCGCTACCCCGATGGGCGAGCCGTGCACCCATTCCACCCCCGGCCCCGGATGAGCGGCGCGACGGTTGGTGTAGAACGTCCACCATTCCTCGGTGCCGCGGCGGTTGATCACCACCGGGTCGGCCGCGCCGTCGAGAGTCGGGTCTTCGTAGATCGGTTTCGACATCAGCTCCCCCTCCGCTGCCGCACCCGTGCATAGCCCGCGCTCCACGCCTGCGGCAACCGCGACCAGCGCGCCCGCTTGCATCCGTCACAAAACATGATAGTTGGAGTCATATTAACGTAAGGGTATGGACGTGCAGCACATTGGCGAACAGCCGGGGGGCCGGGAGGGTGTCGAGATGATCCGGATCGAGACGAAATCGTCCGAAGGGCCCCGCATCGTCGACAGCCGCGCCCTGTTCGCCGGCGAGCATGAGATCGGCATCGTGCATGCCGGCGAAACCTACCGCCTGCGCATCACCCGCCAGGGCAAGCTCATCCTCAACAAGTAAAGCAAGGCCATGCGTACGCTGCTCAGCTCGCTTCTTTTCGCCGCGCTCGCCGCTCCGGCGCTGGCGCAGTCTCCCGCCGCGCTCGAGCTCGAGCTCAACGCGCTCACCCCGTCCGAGACCGGCTGCCGCGTCACCTTCCTCGCCACCAAGAGGCTCGGCACGGAACTCACCCGCTCGGCGCTAGAAATCGCGCTGTTCGGCGCCGAGGGCGGCATCGACCGGCTGGTGTCGCTCGAGTTCAAGGCTATGCCCGAGGGCAAGGCCCGCGTGCTGCAGTTCGACCTCGCCGGCCTTGCCTGCGACAACCTCTCGCGCGTGCTCGTCAACGATGTCGTCGCCTGCGAGGGCGAGGGCCTCGAGCCCAAGGCCTGCCTCGCGGCGCTCAAACCCTCCTCCCGGCTCAGCGTAGGTTTGGGCGTCTGATGGAAACCGTCGTCGAAGCCGTCGCCCCCGCCGCCCACGACATGTCGATGTTCGGCCTGTTCATGCAGGCCGACTGGGTGGTGAAATCGATCATGATCGGCCTGCTGCTGCTGTCGGTCGCCTGCTGGGCGGTGATCTTCTCGAAGCTCGCCACCTATGCCAGCGCCCGCCGCGAGATGAAGGCGTTCGACCGCATCTTCGCCTCGGGCGAGCCGCTGAGCGCCATCTACCAGCGCATCAAGGACAAGCCGCGCACCGGGCTCGGCGCCGTCTTCGCCGCCGCGATGGAGGAGTGGACCGTCTCGCATGCCGATAACGCGGCCAATCCCGCCGGCCTGCAGGCCCGCTTGCGTATCGTGCTCGACACCACCATCGCCGCCGAGATCGAGCGGCTCGACCGCAACCTGCCGCTGCTCGCCACCACGGGCAGCGCCGCGCCCTTCATCGGCCTGTTCGGCACGGTCTGGGGCATCATGAACTCGTTCACCGCCATCGCCGCCGCCGAGTCCACCAGTCTCTCGGTCGTGGCGCCGGGCATCGCCGAGGCGCTGTTCGCCACCGCCATCGGCCTCGTCGCCGCCATTCCGGCGGTCATCGCCTACAACAAGCTCAGCGGCGATTCCGGCCGCATCGTCACCCGGCTCGAAGCCTTCGCCGACCGCGTGTCGGTGCTGCTCAGCCGCCAGCTCGACGCCCGTCCCGTCGAAATCCGGAGCGCCGCCTGATGGGCATGTCGCTGCAATCGGGCGCCGGCCGGCGCGGCCGGGGACGGGGCCGCCAGATGATCGGCGACATCAACGTCACCCCGCTGGTCGACGTGATGCTGGTGCTGCTGATCGTGTTCATGGTCACCGCCCCGCTCCTCACCTCGGGCGTCCCCATCGACCTGCCACAGACCGCCGCGCCCGAGCTCAAGGTCGAGAGCAAGCCGCTGACGGTGTCGATCAACACCCAGGGCGAGATCTACCTCGGCGAAGATCCCATCGCCCTCGATACGCTGCTCGCCTCGGTCTCCGCGGCGGCCGGCGAGGCGGGCACCAACCAGCGCATCTACATCCGCGGCGATGCCAGCTCCGACTATGGCCTCATCATGCAGGTGATGGGGGCGCTGTCGGGCGCCGGCTACGCCAAGATCGGGCTCATCACCCGCCAGCCACAGGCCGAGTAGCGCCATGCGCTGGGCCATCCCCGCATCGGTCAGCCTGCATCTCGGCCTCCTCGCCGCCGCCTGGCTCGCCATGCAGTGGAAGCCCGAGGAACTGAGCCTGTCCGAAGCGGCGGTCTCCATCGACATCATCGCGATGGAGGATGCCGTCACCGAGCCGAGCGAGACGATCAGCGAAGCCACCGCGAACCTCGTCTCCGCCGGCACCGCCTCCCTTGCCTCCGAACCGGAGGAGGCGGAAGCGATCGCCCCCGTCGAGGTCGCCGCGGTGCAGCCGGTCGCGCCCCCTGCCGCTGTCGCGGTGACGGAAACCGTGCAGCCGGCCGAAACCGAAGACCTCGTTTCGGCCGAGGTGCTGACGGCGTTGAGCGAAGTCGAACACCCCATCGCCGCGCCCGCGCTGCAGGTCACCGACGAGGCGGCGCCCCTCGTCGCCGAAACCGTCGCGCCCAGCGAGGCCGAAATCCTCGAGCGTCTCGACGAGGCGGCGAAGCTCACCGAGTTCCAGCCCCCGCCCGAAGCGCAGGAGATCACCACCGCCTCGATCAATCCGGTGACCCCGGCCGAGCCGGTCACGGTCGCGAACCTCGCGCCCGCGCTCGAGCCGGTGGAAGAAATCGCCGCACCCCCGCCGGTCCCGAAGCCGCGCATCGTGCGCAAGCCGGTCGAAGCCGAGCAGAAGCCGGCGGAAGACAAGAAGCCCGTCGAAAAGAAGAAGGCCGAAAAGCCCACCGAGAAGCCGGTCGAGAAAAAGCAGCCCAAGAAGGTCGCGAGCCTCGGCAATGGTGGCGAGGCGGAGGCCGATTCCGCGGCCGCCAAGGCTTCGGGCGGCACCGCCGGCAAGGTCACGGCCGCCGGCCAGGGCGCACTCGATGCCTACCAGGGCAAGGTCCGCTCGCGCCTGCTGAAGGCGGTGCGTGCCCCCAAGGGCGGCAAGGGTCTCGAAGCCCGCGTCATGTTCACGCTCGATGCCAAAGGGCGGGTGATCAGCGCCAAGCTGTCAAAGAGCTCGGGCGACGCTAAACTCGACCAGGCCGCGTTCGCGGCGGTTGAGCGTGCGGCGCCCTATCCGCCGATCCCCGAAGGGGCAGGCAAGTCCACCTGGTCCTTCACCATTCCAATCGCCATCAACTAGAACCCGGAGTCCATCATGCAGGACGAAAAGCCCCAGAACGAGAAGCCGAAGGACGTCCTCCAGCCCACCACGCCGGAGGCCATCCGCCTCGCCCGCACGCTGGTGCGCACCGCCCGCTACGGCGCCATCGCCACCGTCGATCCGGAGACCGGCTGGCCCACCGCCACCCGTGTCGGCGTCAGCACCGATTTCGACGGGGCGCCGATCATCCTCATCTCGCGGCTGGCCGCCCACACCAAGGCGCTGCTCAAGGATGTGCGCTGCTCGCTGCTGCTCGGCGCGCCGGGCAAGGGCGATCCGCTGGCCCACGCCCGCGTCACCATCGCCTGCGAGGCGCGCGAGATCGAGCCCGGTTCGGATGACGCCAAGCGCATGGCCGGCCGCTATCTCAGCCACCAGCCCAAGGCGCAGCTCTATGTGGGCCTGGGCGATTTCCGCTTCTTCCGCCTCGAACCCCGGAGCGCTTCGCTCAATGGCGGCTTCGGCAAGGCTTTCGCGCTCACGGGCGAGCAGATGCTCAACGCCAACCCGGCCAATGCCGAGCTGGCCGAAACCGAACCGAGCGCCGTGGAGCACATGAACGACGACCATTCGGAAGCCGTCGGCCTTTATGCCGAGCACTTCGCCAAGGCCGAGCCCGGCCGCTGGCGCCTGGTGGGCGTCGATGCCGAGGGCATGGACCTGGTCGATGGCGACGATGTCCGTCGCGTCTGGTTCGAGACCGAGCTGACCTCGGCCAAGGACATGCACACCACGCTGGTGCGGATGGCCGGCGAGGCGCGCCGCGCCCTCAACCGCCCGCTCAAGGACGCGAGGGTCGCCTCGTGAGGCGGCTCGTACTCGCCGCATTGGCACTGCTCGCCGCCCCTGCCTTGGCGCAGGAGGCGAGCGGCCTGCCGGGCGGCGCCTCGGCGCTCAGCGAGATGCATGGCAGCTGGTCGGTCAACTGCGCGGTGGGCGAGAAGGGCAAGGATTGCGGCTTCTCGCAGACCACCGGCAACCCGCAGACCGGCGCTGCGCTCGTCGCCCTGGAGCTTGCCGCACCGGCCGGCAACAAGGCCGAAGGCATGCTGCTCACCGCCTTCGGGCTCCGGCTCGATGCGGGGGTGCAACTGGGGATCGACGGCCAGCCGCTGGGTGGCCCGCGTCCCTTCCTCACCTGCGTTTCGAGCGGCTGCCTCGTGCCGATGGCCTTCGAGGACGTGGAGCTCTCCGCCCTCAAGGTTGGCCAGAAGCTCGACGTCACCGGC
>JAEYTN010000377.1 GCA_023433985.1 Pseudomonadota bacterium
GAGCTTGACCCAGCTCTCTTCACGGCGGGCCTTCTCGCGCGAAAGCACGGCCTCGCCGACGGCGTTCTCGACGCGGTCGACATAGACCTCGACTTCCGAGCCCACCTTGATGGTGCCGTCACGGCCGGCAGCGCCGAACTCCTTGAGCGCGATGCGCCCCTCGGTCTTGAGACCGACGTCGATGATGGCGAGATCCTTCTCGATCGCCACCACCTTGCCCTTGACCACGGTGCCTTCCAGCGGCTCGTTGTCGAGGAACGAGTCCATCAGCATGGACTCGAAATCGTCCTTGGTTACAGTTTGAACTGCCAAGCTTATCTCCATCTTGCCACCGGTGGCTGGTGTTGAAAGGCCCGACTGCCATCGTCAGCAAAGACGATCCGGTGCGCTGGCGCGCGAGCCATAACTGATGTTCGATTGGTTTCCGGTGCCGGCTCTTGGGCTCTGGCTCGGGGGTAGCGGCGAAGAGAGTTGGATTAAGCCCGCATCAAACCAGATTTGCGGACCTGCTCTTTTCGGCCATCACCCCGTCGACAATGGCGACGGCTGCGCGGAGTGCGGCCTCTATATCCAGAAGCGTGGTGTCCAGCAAGTGGGCATCGGGCGCCGGATAGAAGCCGCCGTTGGGATTCGCCATGTCTCGGGCGTCCCGCTGTTCTATCTGGTGATAGAGGGCGTAGCGATCAACCGGCAGGCCCTTCATTTCGAACTGGCGGGCCCGCCGCTCCATGCGCGCCTTGCTGTCGGCCTGGATGAAGAGCTTCACGTCGGCGTCGGGGGCGATCACCGTGCCGATGTCACGGCCGTCGAGCACCGCCCCGCCGGGCTGGGTCGCGAAGGCGCGCTGGAAATCGAACAGCGCCGCCCGCACCTCGCCGACCACCGCCACCTTGCTGGCCAACTGGCCCACCTCGCCGGTCGACAGAATTTCCGGATCGAGCGCCTTGGTATCGATGGTGCGGGCGGCTTCGATGGCTGCCGCCTCGAACCCCGGGCCGTCCTCGAGCCCGGCGACCGCGAGACCCACGGCACGGTAGAGCAGGCCGGTGTCGAGATGCGGCAGGCCGTAGTGACGGGCGAGGCCCGCCGCGAGCGTGCCCTTGCCCGAGGCTGCCGGTCCATCCACCGCAATGATCACTGCCGCCCTCCAAAATGTTACTCGCGGTAACAATGAGGGTCTCCTAGCAGGGCGGCCCCGTGCATGCCAGTCTGAAGCCGCGCACCGCACGAAGCCGCGTGCGAGGGCCGCTTCGGCTGCCCATTTTGAGTTTGACAGCCACAATCTTTCGCCCTAACCGGACCTCTCCCTGCGGGGACCCATCCCCGTACATTGAAGAGGCAAGCAATTGGCCAAGGACGAACGCGGTACGAAACGGGAAGACCCCGATACCGGCAAGAAGTTCTACGACCTGAACAAGGACCCGATCGTCTCGCCCTACACCGGCAAATCCTATCCGCGCTCCTTCTTCGAGCAGAACGCCGTCGCCGCGGTCCGCGCCAAGGTAGCGGAGCGTCAGGAGGACGAGGACGAAGAGGAAGTCGAGGTCGAGGACGAAGCGGCCGAACCCGGCGCGCCCGAAGTGATCTCGCTCGAGGATGCGGATGCCGAGGAAGCCGGCGACGAGGCCGGTGAGGACATCCCCGACGTCGAAGACGTCGAGGACGTCGAGGATATCGGTGACGACGACAGCGACGTTTTCCTCGAGGAAGACGAGGACGAAGACGAGGATCTCGACTTCGACGTGGGCGGCGGCAACGACGAGCGCTGAGGCGTTCATCTGCACGCGAGGCCGGCAGCATCGCGGGGCGTTCAAAAAAGCGCTTGCCAGCCGCCGGTCACCCCGCTAGACAGCACCCGCGCTGCGACGGAGACGCCGCCGCGCAATCCCAAGCCCGGCACTGCCGGGCATCCGGATACAGATCCCGAGTGATCGTTGATGGGGCCATAGCTCAGTTGGGAGAGCGCTTGAATGGCATTCAAGAGGTCGACGGTTCGATTCCGTTTGGCTCCACCAATTCTCCAAAGACCCCGGCCCAGTGCCGGGGTTTTGCTTTTCGGGGCTCAGGCGTGGACGCGGCCGAGGAAGTCCCGCATCAGCGCCGCAACCTCGTCTAGGTTCGTTTCGAGCAGCCAGTGGCCGCCATCGAGCAGATGCAGCTCGGCGGCGGGCAGGTCGCGCAGGTAGGCCCGGGCCGAGGCCTCGGGCATGTAGCCGTCCTGCGGCCCCCAGACGATCAGCGTGGGCGGGCGATGCTCGCGCAGGTAGCCCTGGTAGCGCGGGAACCATGCGAGGTTTTCCTTGAGGCCGGCGATGACGTCGAGCGCGATGCGCCGCCGCTCCGCGGTCATCAGCGACCAGTGCAGCTTCCACAGGTCGGGTGGGATCCGTGCCGCGAGCTCCGGCCGGACGTCGTTGAGAAACTCGTCGCGAAACCCTGCCTCCGTGATCGCGTCCCCCAGCCTGGCCCTCGCTTCCGGCGTAGGGTGGCGGAAATAGGCCTTCAACCCCGCGTATTTGGACCCCAGTGCATCTTCGTAGATGTCGCCGTTCTAGATGACGAGGGCTGCGATCCGTTCCGGCCGCCGCAGCGCCAGCCGCAGGCCGATCTGCGAGCCGAAATCGTGCAGGTAGAGGGCAAAGCGGTCGACGCCCATCCGGTCGAGGAAGGCCTCGAGGAAATCCGTGAAGCCGTCGAAGTCGTAAGCGAAGCCGGCCGGCGTGGCGCTGTAGCCCGAGCCGGGAAAGTCGGGCGCCAGCAGGCGCCAGCGGTCCGCAAGGGCCGGTAATAGGTTGCGAAACTCGTAGGAAGAGCAGGGATAGCCGTGCGGAAGCAGTAGCACCGGTGCCCCTGCGGGGCCGGCCTCGCGAACGAAGGTGGCGATACCGCCGACATCGACGGTCAGGTGATGGACGGGCCCCGCATGCATCGCGCCGCTCCTTTGC
>JAEYTN010000461.1 GCA_023433985.1 Pseudomonadota bacterium
GTGCCCGACGTCGCGCCCCGCTTCGAGCCGGCTCCGGCGCCGGCCGTGGCGCCGCCCGCGCCGCAGGCCTTCGCCAACCCGCGCACTTATGCCGACCTCGTGGCGCTGGCGGGCGAGAAGCGCGACATCCTGATCAAGCACGCGCTCGAAAGCTCGCTGCGGCCGGTATCGATCGGCGACGGACGGCTCGAGGTGGCGCTGGTGGCGAACGCCGACCCCGGCATCATTCAGGACCTGATGGCCAGGCTGAAGCTCTGGACCGGGCGGCAATGGGTGATCAGCCTCGCCAACGATGCAGCGCACGTGCCGACCATCCGGGAGAAGCGCGAGGAGCATCTGGAGGCCGTGCGCGAGGAGGCGCACCAGGATCCGCTGGTGCAGGCCATCCTCGAAACCTTTCCCGGCTCCACGGTCCGCGTGACCGTCAAGCACGAGCAGATTCCGATCGAAGCGTACGCGGACGCTATCCGCGACAGCGATGAGGACGACGACCTATGAAAGACATCATGGGAATGATGAAGGCCGCCCAGGAAATGAAGGGGCGGATGGAGGACCTGCAGAACCAGATCGCCGAGATGACGATCGAGGGCCGCTCCGGCGGCGGCATGGTCACCGTCACCCTGAGCGGCAAGGGCGAGATGAAGGGCCTGAAGATCGACCCGAGCCTCATCACCGACGACATTTCCGTGGTCGAGGACCTGATCATCGCGGCGCACAACGATGCCAAGGGCAAGGTCGAGTACGAGACCAACGCCAAGATGCAGGAACTGACCGCCGGACTGCCGCTGCCGCCCGGACTCAAGTTCCCGTTCTGATGAAGCTTGTTCTGCTGCGCCTGCTGGAGGTCTTCGTCGCCACGGCGCTGGCCGGTATCCTGCTGCTCGTCTACAATGGCCTGACCGCGGGCGAGTGGCCGTTGCAGATGGTGGCGATCGTGCCGCTCGGCTTCATCTGGAGCATGTACCTGGGCGTGCTGGCGGTCTCCAATATCGCCATGGGCGTGTTCCTGGTGCTGGCGGCGCTGGTGGTGCTGGCGGCTTACCTGATTGCCCGGTTCGGCCCGAGCAGGTGGTTCCGGGTCGGGCTGATGACGGTGATCTTCGTGGTGCACCAGTTCGCGCTGATCGTCCTGTTCGGCATGCTTGGAGTGATTGCCTGAGATGGCGAATGGCGGACCCGAGATCGAGCAGCTGATCATGCTGCTGGCGCGGCTGCCGGGGCTGGGGCCCCGTTCGGCGCGGCGCGCGGTGCTGCATCTGATCAAGAAGAAGGACGCCCTGATGGTGCCGCTGTCGGCGGCGCTCGACCGCGCCGTGGCGGCCGTGACGGTGTGCGAGGTCTGCGGCAATGTCGACACCAAGTCGCCCTGCCACATCTGCGCCGACCCGCGGCGTGACAGCGGCATCCTGATCGTCGTCGAGGACGTCGCCGACCTTTGGGCGCTGGAGCGCGCCGGGGTGGGGGCGGTGAAGTACCATGTGCTGGGCGGGGTGCTGTCGCCGCTCGACGGGGTGGGCCCGGACGATCTGTCGATCGACGGGCTGCTGCGCCGGGCGCCCGAATTCTCGGAGATCGTCCTGGCGGTGAACGCCACGGTGGAGGGCCAGACGACGGCGCACTACATCACCGACCGGCTGCAGCCGAGCGGCATCCGGATCACCCGGCTGGCGCATGGCGTGCCGGTGGGCGGCGAGCTGGACTATCTCGACGAGGGCACGCTGAGCCAGGCGCTGCGGGCGCGGACGGCGCTTTAGGGCGCCTTACGCGACGCCCTTGTCCGGATCGAAGCCGTCGCCATCGATCCATTCGCGCTCGTCGATCGGGCCATCCTCGTCGTCGTCGCTGGTGAGCGATGCCTCGTCTTCTTCCTCGAGGTCCAGCAGTTCGTCGGAATCCGGCGACAGCGTCTCGCGGTGCGAGCTGGCGTCCATGTCCATGCCGCTGGGGTCCATGCCCTCGCCGTCGAGCCCGCGCAATTGGGCGATGGCGTCGTCGATCTGGCGCACCAGGCGGAGCGGATCGTCGTCGCCGAAATCGGGGCTCTCGAGCTCGGCGAGCTGGCCGCGCATCTGCAGCAGCCGCTGGACGCGCTCATCGGCGGACCACTCCTCGTTGTAGAGGAGCTCCTCGATTTCGGTGGGGCTGACCGGCAAGGTGTAGCCCGGTTCGTCGCCGTCATTGCCGGTCAGGACGTCCCGTCCGACCACGTCTCGGAAATCGCTCATGCGAACCTCCCTTTCTGGCTCCACAACGTACGATGGGCCGTTGCAGTTCACGCCCGCCGCACGGGAGCGTCAACGTCTCCCCGGAGCGGATCTGCTAAGCCGCCGTTAACGATCTGCACCGGCGTGATCGGTGCGCCGACAACCTGACCATTCGCCGCAAGGCTTCGTTTAGGAGTGCCGCGCGAAGGCTGCTGCACAATCCAGAACAGATTTCAGTGTCAGGGCAGTAGCTTGCAGAACGTCGTTGCCATCCTTCTCGACCACCATGACCTTCGGCTCGTGGCGGTCGCAGCCCTCGTGTGTGCGCTTTCCGCCTTTGCCGGCATGACGTTGCTGGCCCACGCCAGGCGCACCGAGGGCAGTATGGCCAGGGTGTGGATCGGCATCGCCGCCATCGCCGTGGGCTTCGGCATCTGGGCGACGCATTTCGTCGCCATGCTCAGCTTCTCGATCGGCATGCCGACCGGCTACGATTTTCCAGTGACGCTGCTGTCGCTCGGCATCGCGGTCGCCATAGTCGGCGGGGGCCTCCTCTACGCCAGTGTCGGGCGACGGCGCTCCGATGCCGTGCTGGCCGGCGCCATCGTGGGCATCGGCATCTCGGCCATGCACTATGTCGGCATGACGGCCCTGCTGCTGGGCGGCGAGATCGTGTGGGACCCGTACGTCCTCGCCGCATCGCTGCTGCTCGGCATGGGTTTTGGCGCGGCCGCGCTGTTCGTCGGCACCAAGTCGCCCTCGCTGCGCCATCGCGCCGGTGGGGCGGTGCTGCTGACGCTGGGCATCGTCTCCATGCATTTCACCGGCATGGGCGCGGCGGGCTTCGAGAACTGCTACGCGATCGTGTCGGAAACCGACGCGACCCCGACCTGGCTGTCGCTGGTGGTGGCGGTGGCATCGATCCTGATCCTTTGCGCGGCGCTGGGCGGCACCTATCTCGACCTGCGCGACCGCCGCCGTTCCGCTGCCGAGACGGAGCGCATGAAGGGCCTTGCCGACGCGGCCGTCGAGGGGCTGCTGGTCTGCCGTGAGGGTGTGATCGTCACCGCCAATTCGAGCTTCATGAAGCTGGTCGGGGTGGACGAGAACGTCGTCGCCGGGCGACACCTGTGCGATTTCCTGGCCCCCAAGACGGTGACGGCGCTGAGCGAGCACCCCAACGCGCCGCTCGAAACCGAGCTCACCGGCGCGGGCGGCGAGAAGCTGCCGGTCGAGGTGATCCTGCGCGAGGTGGATTTCGGCGGTGCGCCGCACCAGGCGGTGGCCATCCGCGACCTGTCGGCCCGCAAGCGCGCCGAGCAGCATATCCGCTTCCTCGCCCACCACGATCCGCTGACCGGCCTGCCGAACCGGACGAGCTTCGCGCGCGCCCTGCAGGACGAGATCGCCCATGCGCGGCGGCATGGCCAGAGCTTCGCGGTGCTGTGCCTCGACCTCGACAGGTTCAAGGAGGTGAACGACCTGTTCGGCCACCCGGTCGGCGACACACTGCTGCAGCGTGTCGGACAGGCGCTGCTGACGACGGTGGAGGGGCTGGGAAGCGCGGCGCGGCTCGGTGGCGACGAATTCGCCGTGCTGCTGACCAACGTCCATACGGCCGGCCGGGCCGGGCGCATCGCCGAGCAACTGCTCGACGCCTTCCGGCTCGACAATGAGCGCACCGGGTCGGGCGCCATGATTTCAGCCTCCATCGGCATTGCGCTCTTTCCCGAGAATGCCGAGGATGCCGAGCACCTGATGAGCCAGGCCGATACGGCGCTCTACCGGGCCAAGCAGGAAGGCCGGGGCATCTACCGCTTCTACGAGACTGCCATGGGCGCCGAAGTGCGCGAGCGCCGGCTGCTCGAGCACGACCTGCGCCATGCCGTGTCGCGTAACCAGCTGAAGCTGGTCTACCAGCCGCAGGTGGATATCCAGTCGGGCGAGGTGACGGGCTTCGAGGCGCTGGTGCGCTGGAACCATCCCGAGCGCGGCGAGGTGTCGCCCGGCGTGTTCGTGCCGATTGCCGAGGAGTCGGGGCTGATCCTCCAGATCGGCGAGTGGGTGCTGCGCACCGCCTGCGCCGAGGCGGCACGCTGGAGCGCCCCGCTGACCATCGCCGTCAACGTCTCGGCGGTACAGATCCATTCGCCCGCCTTCGCGCAGACCATCCTCGAGGTGCTGCTGCAGACGGGGCTGAAGCCCGAACTGCTGGAGATCGAGATCACCGAGACGGCGCTGGTGCGCGACATCACCCGGGCGGTGGCGACGCTGCGGCAGGTGCGCGGCCTCGGGGTGCATATTGCCATGGACGATTTCGGCACCGGCTATTCCTCGCTCGCCAACCTGCGCGCCTTCCCATTCTCGCGCATCAAGGTGGACCAGAGCTTCATCCGCTCGGTGGACAGCAACGACCAGTCGGCGGCCATTGTGCGGGCCGTGCTGGGGCTGGGCAGCGGCCTCAACGTGCCGGTGATAGCCGAAGGGGTGGAGCGGCCGGAGGAACTGGCCTTCCTCAAGGGTGAAATCTGCCAGTCGGCGCAGGGCTACCTGCTGAGCCGGCCGCAGGAGATCGGCATGTTCGCCCAGGTCACCTCGGGCCTGTCGCGCCTGCTGCCGGAGGGCGTGACGCTGGAACTCGCGAAGGCGAGCTGACCTGACGCAGCCTTACCTGAGGCCACCCCTAATCCGGCTGCCGCCACCTTCTCCCGCATCGGGAGAAGGCGATGGAGCCGATAGGACGGGGGCTGGGGAGACCGACGCGACTGCTATTCGCCGGCGAGGCGCTGGGGCGGCTGCTGCGGCTCGTCGAACTCCATCGCCTCGATCTTCTCGCCCCGGCGCAGCACCTTGCCGGATGAGACGAGGATGTCGCCGATATCGTTCTGCGCCTGCGTAAAGTGGGTGGAGAGCTTCTTCACCCGGTCGTCGAGCCGGCCGACATCGGCGAGCAGCGCGCGCACCTCGGTCTGGATGCGATAAGCCTCCTCGCGCATGCGGACATCGCGCATCAGCGCCTGCACCACCTGAATGGAGAGCATCAGGATGGAGGGGGAGACGATGACGACGCGCGCCTTCAGCGCGCGCTGAACCACGTCCTCGAACTTCTCGTGCAGGTCGGCGAAGATCGATTCCGACGGCACGAACAGGAAGGCGGTGTCGGCGGTTTCGCCGGCGATCAGGTACTTCTCGGAGATCGCCTTGATGTGGACGCCCATGTCGTTGCGGAAGCCGTTGGCGGCGAAGCGGAACTCCTCGGGCGCCTTGGCGTCGGTGAGCCGCTGCCAGCTTTCGAGCGGGAATTTCGCGTCGATCACCAGCGAGGGGGCGCCGTTCGGCATGTAGACGATCGCGTCGGGGCGGCTGTTGTTGGAGAGCGTCGCCTGGAAGGCGTAGGCGTTGGGGGCAAGCCCATCGCCGATGATCGCCTCCATCCGGCCCTGGCCGAAGGCACCACGCGTCTGCTTGTTGGCGAGGATCGACTGCAGCGACACCACGTCCTGGCTGAGCTGGGTGATATTGTGCTGCGCCCGGTCGATGACGGCGAGCCGCTCCTGCAGCTTCGACAGGCTCTCGGTGGTCTTCTGGCTCGTCTCGGCCATGGCCGCGCCCAGCCGTTGCCCCTGGCTGTCGAGCCGCTCGTTGACAAGCCGCGCGAGGTCGGAGGTGCGCGAGCCGAAGATTTCGGACATGGTCTGCATCCGGCCCGTCATTTCGGACTGGATGCGCATCATGTCGGCGAGGTGCCGTTCGGTTTCGGCCGCTCGCGCCTGCGCGGCGGCGGCTTCCTCGGCGCGCTGCCGTGCCTCCTCGGCCCGGGCCCGCGACTGGCGGACCACCGTCACCAGCACCGCCACCAGCAGCAGCGCGAACAGCCCGGCAGCGCAGAACAGTGCCGTCTCCAGCGTGACGGGAGTATCGGCGACAACAAAGAGAACTCGATCCATCGGACTACCCTATCCGATTCGGTTTCCCTTTTGTTCTACCCTGTGCGGTTGACCCCCGCCAAGGAAATACCATATTCAGCCCAATCCCCGAATTGAAGGAAACTGCCTCCCATGGCCAAGCGCCCAATCCTGATCCTGCCCGACGAGCGCCTGCGTGCGATTGCGGAGCCGATCGAGAAGATCGACGACGGGATCAAGGAGCTGGCCAAGGACATGCTCGACACCATGTACGATGCCCCCGGCATCGGGCTGGCGGCCCCGCAGATCGGCGAGCTGAAGCGCATCGTGGTGATGGACCTCGCCAAGGAAGGCGAGGAGCCCGACCCGATCGTGATGATCAACCCGGAAATCCTTGGCTATTCCGACGAGACCGTCACCACGGAGGAAGGCTGCCTGTCGATCCCCGAGCTCTACTATGACGTGGAGCGCCCGGCCGAGGTCACGGTGCGGTATACCGACCTCGACGGCAAGACCGTGGAGCGCGAGGCCAAGGACCGGCTGGCGATCTGCGTGCAGCACGAGATCGACCATCTCGATGGCGTGCTCTACATCGACTACCTGAGCCGGCTGAAGCGCGACCGCGTGCTCAAGAAGTTCCAGAAGCAGGCAAGGCGCGCCGGCTGAGCCGGCGGTGGATAGGGAGTAGCGAGTAGTGAGTGGGGCGTTCCCTATTCGCTATTCGCTACTCCCTATTCACTCTTCACTCATCGAGGCAGCGGAGCTGGCCGGATGAAAATCATCTTCATGGGCACCCCGGAATTCGCGGTGCCCACCCTCACCGAAATCGTCTCCACCGGCCACGAAGTGGTCGCCGTCTACACGCGTGCGCCAAAACCGGCGGGGCGTGGGCAGGCCGAGCGCAAGTCTCCGGTGCATGAGGCCGCCGAGGGCTTCGGCATTCCGGTGTTCACGCCGCGCTCGCTGAAGGGCGCGCCCGAGCAGGAGGTGTTCGCCTCGCTCGAGGCCGATGTCGGCGTGGTGGTGGCCTATGGCCTGATCTTGCCCAAGCCGATCCTCGAGGCGCCTAGGCTCGGCTGCCTCAACCTCCATGGCTCGCTGCTGCCGCGCTGGCGCGGCGCGGCGCCGATCCAGCGTGCGGTGATGGCGGGCGACGCCCGCACCGGCGTGATGGTAATGCAGATGGACGAGGGGCTCGACACCGGCCCGGTCGGGCTGATCGAGGAAATGCCGATCGGCCCCGACATGACGGCGGGCGAACTTCATGACCGCATGATGCTGGTCGGCGCCGACCTGATGGGCCGGGCGCTGGCCGCGCTCGACCGCGGTAGCCTGCATTTCACGCCGCAGCCGGAGGAGGGCGTCACCTACGCCCACAAGATCGACAAGGCCGAGGCGCGGATCGACTGGTCGAAGCCGGCGGAGGAGGTGCACAACCTGATCCGCGGTCTGTCGCCTTTTCCCGGCGCCTGGTTCGAGCTTGCGCTCAACGGCACGCCGACCCGGGTGAAGGCGCTGCGCTCGACGCGTGTCGCGGGGTCGGGCGAGCCGGGCACGATCATGCCCGACCTGACGATTGCCTGCGGGGAAGGCGCGGTGCGGCTCACCGCCGTGCAGCGCGAGGGCAAGGGCGCTATGGACGCCGCGACGTTCCTCCGCGGGGCAGGGGCGCTGCCGGACAAGGCGGGCTGATGCCCCGCTACAAGCTGACGGTCGAGTATGACGGTCGCCCCTTCTGCGGGTGGCAGCGGCAGGCGCATGACCTTTCGGTGCAGCAGGTGCTGGAGGAGGCGATTGCGCGGTTCTCGGGCGAGACGGTCACCACGCAGGCGGCCGGGCGCACTGACGCGGGGGTGCATGCGCTGGGGCAGGTCGTGCATTTCGACCTCAGCCGCGAGTGGAACCCGTTCAAGGTCCGCGAGGCGCTGAACTACCACACCAAACCGCATCCGGTGGCGATCGTCACGGCGGAGGCGGTGGGGCCCCAGTTCGAGGCGCGGTTCTCGGCCACGGCGCGGCACTACGAATACCGCATCCTCAACCGCCGGGCGCGGGCGGCGCTCGACGAGGGCAAGGTGTGGCACGTGCCCGTGCCGCTCGACACCGATGCCATGCATGCCGCGGCGCAACTGATCCTCGGCAGGCACGACTTTTCGACCTTCCGCGCCTCGGAGTGCCAGGCGAACTCGCCGGTCCGCACGCTCGACGTGTTCGATGTGTCGCGGCAGGCGGACACCGTGGTGGTGACGGCGCGGGCGCGCAGCTTCCTCCACTCGCAGGTGCGCTCCATGGTGGGCTCGCTGAAGCTGGTGGGGGAGGGGCGCTGGACCCCGGCCGATTTCCGCGCCGCGCTCGATGCCGCCGACCGCTCGCGCTGCGCCCCGCTGGCGCCGCCCGACGGGCTCTACCTCACCGGCGTCAGCTACTGATCGCCGGGACCGGCAGGAGCGCCGCGCTGAGGAGCCCGCCGATCAGGTAGCCGACCACCTGCGCGATCACGAACATGGCGACCTGCAGCGGCGCGAGCCCGACGATCAGCCGGCCGATATTGACGGCGACGATCACGATCAGCACGCCGAGGGGGAAGCCGATGAATTCCTCGCCCACGCCCATCAGGTTGAGCGCCAGCGCCGCGGCCGTGACGTAGAAGGTCGCCCAGTTGTCGACCACGAGGTAGGGCAGGAAGCCATCGAGGCGCTTCGCCTGGGCGAGGGCGACCGCAGCGCAGCCGACCTGCAGCGCGAAGCTGAGCGTCACCGCGACCATCGAGAGCAGCACGCGGCCGGGGAAGCCCAGCAGGATTGGCAGGCCGGCGCCGATGCCGGTGATCAGCAGCACGGCGATGAAGCTGCCGGCGAGCCCCGGCGGCGTCAGGTTGAAGTAGCGGGCCACCTCGCGATCGCCCACGACCACCGCCGCGACGCCGCGGGCGGCCCTGGCGGCCTCGCTCCAGTAACTGTCTGCCTGTGGCACTAGCCGATCCCTGCTCCGTCGGTCGGCAGCATGTAGAGACCCATGCCCGCCCGTACAAGCTCGGCGGCCAAGGTCGTCATATGCCGTCGAGGATCGCCTGCGCGTCGGGCAGGGCGAAGAACAGGAACGAGGCGGCGAAAATGCCTGCCGCGGTGAGGAGCGCGATGAGGATGGCGTTGCCCACCGAGACGCCGAGCACGGTACGCGCGGCGCGGCCGACGAAGAAGGCGGTGACGCCGATCAGCGCCGCCGAGGTGTTGAAACCGAACAGCGACAGCGCCAGCGAGGTCGCCTGGATCACCAGCAGGCTGAGGGCGGTGAACAGCACGAGCAAGGGCAGCTTCTCGTTCTGCCGCGTGCCGACCGCGACGATGGCGAGCATCAGGAACGGCACCGCGAGGATGGCGAAGCTGACCGTGAGCAGGTTCGCCATGATCGGCAGCAACTGCACGATGAGGTCGCCCGCCGGCAGCAGGATGCTCGCGGTCACGGCGACGACCAGGATCGCCACCGCGGCGAGCGCATGGCCCCAGGTCACGGCGGCCGGATCGACCGGCTCCGCGGTACTGCGCCCGCCGAAGGCGCGCAGCGAGGACCGCGCGGCGGCGAGGAAGCCGCCCATCACGGCTGCCCGAGATAGTCGGCGATGAACCGGGCGTAGAGCGCGGTCAGCGCTTCGAGGTCGGCGACGCGGACATGCTCGTCCACCTTGTGCATGGTGGGGCCGGGCAGGCCGCATTCGACCACCGGGCAATACTCGGCGATGAAGCGCGCGTCCGAGGTGCCGCCGGCGGTGGAGAGTTCGGGCGGAACGCCCGTTAGCCGCGCGATCGTCTCGATCAGCGTATCCACCCCGCCATCGAGCGGCGAGAGGAAGACGCGCGAGGGGCGGCCGAGCTGGACGAACTCGACGGTCGTGCCCCCCTTGTCGAGGTTGTCGATGACCTCGTTGACCGACTGCGTCAGACTCTCGGGCCCCCAGCGATCGTTGTGGCGCACGTTGAAGCGCATGGTGACCGCCGCCGGGATGACGTTGCCGGTAGGGTTGCCCACATCCATCGTGGTGAACTCGAGGTTCGAGGGCGGGAAGTGCTCGGTGCCGTCGTCGAGCTTGCCCGAGAGCGCGGTGACCAGCGCCGCCGCCACCGGCAGCGGGTTGTTGGCCCGCTCGGGATAGGCCACGTGGCCCTGCGTGCCGATGACCTTGATCTGCCCGCTGAACGAGCCGCGCCGCCCGATCTTGATCGAGTCGCCGACCCTGAGGGTAGCGCTCGGCTCGCCGACGATGGCGAAATCGAAGCGGTGGCCCTGCGCTTCGGCCCAGGCCATCAGCTTGTCGGTGCCGTTGACCGAGTCCGCTTCCTCGTCATTGGTGATGGCGAGCGAGATGCGGCCGTCGGCCGGCGCACGCGACAGCGCCGCAACGAAGGCGGCGATGCCCGACTTCATGTCCGCCGCGCCGCGACCATAGACCAGCCCGTCCGCGACCTCGGCCGCGAAGGGCGGATGTGTCCAGGCGGCGGTATCGCCCGGCGGCACCACGTCGGTATGGCCGGCAAACAGCAGGTGCCTGCCGCCCGTGCCGCGCGTCGCGAACAGGTTGTCGACGGGGTAGGAGC
>JAEYTN010000479.1 GCA_023433985.1 Pseudomonadota bacterium
CCTTGAGGTCGCGCTTGGCTACCGCGCAGACTTCGGCCACCGGGCTGGGCAGCGGCACCATGTCGGGCTTGCCGTAGAGCATGATGCGCGCCGCCGTCAGCGGCACCTCGAGCGAGGTGAGGTGATAGGGGCGGAACAGGGCGTAGTAGGGGCCCTTGCCCACGTGCAGGTCGTCCATGCGCTCGATGATGCGCGGGTGCTCGGCCTCGACGATCACGAAGACGCCTGGGGCCACGCCCTTGCCGACCGTGTAGTCGACGACGCCCTTCTTGTTGAGCACGCCGCCGGCTTCCCTGGGGATCAGCACCCTGGCCATCTGGTCGCGGTCGGCGGCGGGTCCGTGCATGCCGGGAATATCGGGCACGAGGCCGGTGGCATTGGCGATGCAGGCCATCTCCACCATGGTCTTCGAACCATCGACGAACTCCACCAGCATGCGCGGGTTCATGTTCCGGCGGATGGCTTCCTCGCGGTAGTCGTCGGGCACGGCGTCGTGGTTGAGCGGGTTGTTCTTGCCCTTGCCGGCCGAAACGATGCGGTAGCCGAGCGCGGTGGCGAACTCGATCAGCTCCATGCAGCTCGACGGCTCGTCGCCGGCGCCGACGGAATAGACCACGCCCAGCCGGTCGGCCTGCTGCTTAAGGTACGGCCCGATGGTGACGTCGGCCTCGACGTTCATCATCACCAGGTGCTTGCCGTGCTCCATCGCCATCAGGTCGTAGTCGGCGGCGACGCCGGGCTTGCCGGTCGCGTCGATCACCACGTCGATCAGCGGGTTGGTGACCATGGTCTCGACCGAGGTGACGGCCATCTTGCCGGCTTCTATCGCGGCGGTGACCCTGGACTGCGTGTCGGCTTCCACCGCGTGGCTGTCGTCACCATAGGCGATCGCCATGGCCTCGCGCGCGGTGTGGGGGCGGCGGGTGGCGATGGCCGAAATCTCGATGCCACGCATCAGCGCGCCCTGCGTTACCAGGTCGGTGCCCATTTCGCCCGAGCCGATGACGCCGATGCGGATCGGCCGCCCCTCGTCGGCGCGCGCCTTGAGGTCGCGGGCAATGCCGGTGAGGTGGACGTTGGTGAGGGGAACGGGCGGAGAGTTGGCCTTCATGGGCCGGTGCTCTATCACTGTGTGCAAGCCATTGGAACAGAACAAGATGACGGGTCAGCTGGAAGTCAGCCGCGAGGAGAAGCTGGGGATCATCGCGCTCAACCGGCCTGAAGCGATCAACGCGCTGAACGGCGAAATGGTCCACGGCATCATCCGTACACTGGAGCAGTGGCGCGACGACGACGGCATCAAGGTGGTGCTGTTCGAGGGCCGAGGGACGCGGGGCTTCTGTGCCGGTGGCGACGTGCGGGCGGCGCGGCAGCACGTGCTCGACGGCCGGCCGGAAGAAGCGGACGAGTTCTTTGCCGCCGAGTATTTCATGAACGGGCTGATCGCGACCTTCCCCAAGCCCACCGTGGCGCTGACCCATGGGGTCGTGATGGGCGGCGGGATCGGCATTGCCGGGCACTGCCGCTACCGCTTCACCACGCCGGACAGCAAGTGGGCGATGCCCGAGGCGGCGATCGGCTTCGTCTCCGACGTGGGCAGCAACTTCATCCTCGCCAAGGCGCCGCTGCACCGGGCGCTGCTGTTCCTGCTGAGCGGGGTGACGGTCGGTCCTGCTGATGCGCTGGCGCTGGGGCTTGCCGACTGCGTCTACGATCCGGGCCGGCGCGAGGCGGTCCTCAGCGCCGTCGCCGGGGCGGCCGGCGGTGCCAACCCCGAGGCAACGCTGCTCCACCTTGCGGCGGCCGAGATGCTGGCGGGCGGGGACGAGGCGTTCGTCGCCACGGCCGATGCCTACGCCACGCTCGACTGGGCCGACCCGGCGGCGGTCGTCCGCGGCGTTGCCGATCCGGTGATCGGGGCAGGGCTGCGGGCCGGCTCGCCGGCGAGCCAACTCGCCATCCATGCCAGCCACCTCGCGGCGCGCCGGTTGCCGGGCGTCCGGGAAGTGCTGGCGCTCGACCTGACGCTGGCGCAACTGCTCTGCCGCTGGCCGGACTTCGCCGAGGGCGTGCGGGCCGTGCTGGTCGACAAGGACCGGCAGCCGCAATGGCAGGCCGACACGGCGCCGATCGCCGAGGCCATCGCCGCCGCGATTGGTTCGAAGTTGGTCTGACTTAGCACTTCTTAAACCGTTACATCCGATGCTGCCGCCCAACGGACCAGAAGGTTAGGGGCACTTCGGGGCATGGCCCAATCGCGCAGCAAAACCGTCGCCTTGCCGGCGATCGTCGATCTCGACGCGCTCGATCCGATCCGCGACGAGCTGATCGATGCTGTCGAATCCGGTCCGGTCAAGGTGAAGGGCGCGGCCGTCGAGCGCGTCGCCACCAACGCGCTGTTCATGCTGATGAGCGCCGCTGAAACCGCCCGTCGCAACAATTTCGCCTTCGCGGTGACCGAGCCCAGCGAGCCGTTCCGGCTCGCGGTCGAGCGTCTTGGGCTCGCCGGTCCATTCGCCGCGATCATGGAAGGATAATAGTCAAAATGCGTGTTCTGACGGTCGACGATTCGCGCACCATCCTCGCGATGCTGCACCACACCCTGTCCAATGCGGGCTTCGAGGTGCTGCAGGCCGAGGACGGCCAGAAGGGCCTCGACGTGCTCAAGAACGAGAGCGTCGACGTGGTGATCACCGACATCAACATGCCGGTGATGGACGGAATCGAGTTCATCAAGAACGTGCGCGCCTCGGGGCTCCACAACTCACTGCCGATCCTGATCCTCACCACCGAGACCAGCCAGGACAAGCGCGACCAGGGCCGCGCCGCTGGCGGCACCGGCTGGATCGTGAAGCCCTTCGACCCCGAGAAACTGATCTCGGTCATCCACCGCGTCGTCCACTGAGCGCCGGCGAGCGCCCAGCCTACCAGAGCCCAGAAGGGTTTCGTCCCAGACTATGAGCGACCTCGACGACTTCAAGGCCACTTACTTCGATGAGTGCTCCGAACTCCTCCTCGAACTCGAAGAGCAGTTCCACGCCATCGAGGACGGCGACCGCTCTTCCGATCGGCTCAATGCGGTGTTCCGCGCCATCCACTCGATCAAGGGTGGCGGCGGCGCCTTCGGCTTTGCGGGGCTGGTCGGCTTCGCCCACGCCTACGAGACGCTGCTCGACCATGTCCGCGATGGCCGCGTCGAGCTTTCCGAACACGTCACCACGCTGTGCATCCGGGCCAACGACATCGTCGCCGATTTCGTCGCCGCGGCGAAGGACGGGGTGGCGCTGGCTCCCGGCTATGGCGACGACGAGAAGGCGCAGTTCGACGCCCTCACCTCCGGCAACGACCCCGACATGGCGGGCGAGCCGATGGAAGAGTTCGATATCGACTTCGTGCCGGTGATGGTGACCCTGCCGGGCGCCGGGGACGAGGCGCCAGCCGTGCAGCTGGCTCCCGCCCTGTCCGACAGCTTCGAGGCCCCGCCGATGGCCGCGAGCCGCTGGATCATCCGCTTTTCGCCGCATTCGGAGCTCTACGCCCGCGCCAACGATCCGCTGCTGCTGTTCCGCGAACTGGGGACGCTGGGGCAGCTCGAGGTGGAGGCGAAGCTCGACGAGATTCCGCCGCTCGGCGATTTCGAGCCCTTCGGCGTCTATTGCAGCTGGGAGATCACCCTCACCACGACGACCGCCAGCGAGGCGCAGATCGCCGAAGTGTTCGAGTTCGTGGATGGCAATTGCGACCTCGAGATCGTCTCGGCCACCACCATCGCGCCGCCCGCCGCCGCCGAGCCCATGCCGAGCTTCGCGGAGCTCGCCGGGATCACGCTCGAGGAGGATGAAGACGCGCTCGACGCAGGCGTGGCGGAGGCCGAAGCGAACGAGCCCGCGCAGGTGCTGAGCTTCGCCGAACTGGCCGAGGCGATGAAGCCGGCGCTCAAGGCCGCGCCGCCGGCGATGCCGCAGCCGCTTGCCGCAGCCGCACCGGCCGAGGATCACGAGGGCGACAACGACCGCCGCACCGGCGCCGAGGACCGGCGCAACGGCGTTCAGTCGATCCGCGTCGACCTCGACAAGATCGACCGCGTGGTCAACATGGTGGGCGAGCTGGTGATCACCCAGTCCATGCTCACCCAGCAGATGGATGAGACGCTCCGCGCCCGCTACCAGGAACTGGTGCGCGGCCTCGAAGTGCTGGCCCAGACCACCCGTGGCCTGCAGGACTCGGTGATGGCGATCCGCGCGCAGCCGGTGAAGACCGTGTTCAGCCGCATGCCGCGCCTGGTCCGCGAGCTTTCCGCCAAGACGGGCAAGAAGATCCGGCTCGAAACCATCGGCGAGAACACCGAGATCGACAAGACGATCATCGAGCAGCTTTCCGATCCGCTCACCCACATGATCCGCAACTCGGCCGACCACGGCATCGAGGTGCCGGCGAAGCGTTCGGCCGCGGGCAAGGGCGAGACCGGCGTGATCCGGCTTTCGGCGGAGCAGGCGGGCGGCAACATCCTGATCGCCGTCGAGGACGATGGCGGCGGCATCAACCGCGAGCGGGTGCTGCAGGTGGCGCGCGACCGCGGCGTGGTCGGCCCCGAGCAGGCCCTGACCGACGAGCAGATCGACCAGCTGATCTTCGCCCCCGGCTTTTCCACCGCCGCCGAGGTTTCCGACATTTCGGGCCGTGGCGTCGGCATGGACGTGGTGCTCTCCAACATCAAGAAGATCGGCGGCTCGGTGCATGTGAAGAGCTGGGCCGGCAAGGGCACGCGCATGACGCTGCGCCTGCCGCTCACGCTGGCCGTGCTCGACGTGATGCTGGTGAAGGTGGCGGGTTCGCCCTACGTGATCCCGCTCTCGTCCATCGTCGAAACCATCCAGTGCGCGCGGGCCAATTTCTCGCGCATGCCGACCGGCGGCCAGGTGCTGCAGGTGCGCGGCGAGTACGTGCAGGTGGTCGACCTCGCGAGCCGCTTCGCCATGACCACGGACGTGGCCCGCGAGAACCGCTTCGTGGTGCTCTGCGAGGCCGAGGGCGGCGTCAAGGTGGCGCTGATCGTCGACGACATCATCGGCCAGCAGCAGGTCGTGATCAAATCGCTGGAAGAGAACTTCCAGTCCATCGAAGGCATCGCCGGCGGAACCATACTCGGCGACGGCAATGTGGCCCTGATCGTGGACGTGCAGGGACTGAAATCGGCAACCGCGGCGCACAAGAGCGCCGCCTGACGGGACACGAGATGCCGGGCAGAAGCCCGGCAGGAAGAGGCAAGAACATGGAAGCCCTGGCATTCAAGGACGATATGGCGGGCAGCATCGGCGCCGCGGCCGCCAACACGCTGCAGCTGATCGCCTTCTCGATCGGCGAGCAGACCTATGGCGTGGAGATCACCACGGTGCGCGAAATCCGCGCCTGGAACGGCGCGACGCCGCTGCCCAATACCCGCGAGTTCGTGCGCGGCGTCATCAACCTGCGCGGCACGATCGTGCCGATCTTCGACCTGCGCGCCCGCTTCGGCGAAGGCCAGACCT
>JAEYTN010000500.1 GCA_023433985.1 Pseudomonadota bacterium
CGCCCGGCCTGAACGCGGTGACCCCCTCGCCCACCGCCTCGACCACGCCCGCGATGTCGGCGCCAAGCACGTTACGCGTTGGACGAAACAACCCACCGAGCCGCCCGAGCGGCGTGCCCGTCAGCTGGTCCCAGTCCCAGGAGTTCACGGAGGCGGCATGCACCCGCACCAGCACCTCGCCGGGGCCAGGCTCGGGCCGCCGCACGTCGGCGAGCCGCAGCACCTGGTTTGGCGGGCCGTATCGTTCGTAAACGAGGGCCCGCATCTCCGTCGGCCCCTACACGCCGCGGAGGACCGACGTGCCGGCGTACTTGGCGGCGCCGCCCAACTGCTCCTCGATGCGGATCAGCTGGTTGTACTTGGCCAGCCGGTCCGAGCGGCTGAGCGAGCCCGTCTTGATCTGCCCGCAATTGCAGGCGACCGCGAGGTCGGCAATCGTCGAGTCCTCGGTTTCACCCGAGCGGTGCGACATCACCGAGGTGTAAGCGGCGCGATGCGCGGTATCGACCGCATCCAGCGTCTCCGACAGCGAGCCGATCTGGTTGACCTTCACCAGGATCGAGTTGGCGACGCCCATCTTGATACCGGAGCGCAGGCGCTCGGTGTTGGTAACGAACAGGTCGTCGCCCACCAGTTGGACCTTCTTGCCGAGCAGCTCGGTCAGGGCCTTCCAGCCCTCCCAGTCGTCCTCGGCCATGCCGTCCTCGATGGTGATGATCGGGAACTTCGACACCAGCCCGGCAAGGAACTGGGCGTTCTCCTCCGAACTCAGCGACTTTCCCTCGCCTGCCATCTCGTAGCGGCCGCCCTTGAAGTACTCGGTCGAGGCGCAGTCGAGGCCGAGGTACACGTCCTTGCCCGCGGTGTAGCCGGCCTTCTCGATCGACTTCACTATGTATTCGAGCGCCGCTTCGGCCGAGCTCAGGTTCGGAGCGAATCCGCCTTCGTCGCCGACATTGGTGTTGTGCCCGTCGGCCGCGAGCCCCTTCTTCAACGTGTGGAAAATTTCCGAGCCGATCTGCACCGCATGGGCGATCGATTCCGCGCCGACCGGCAGGATCATGAACTCCTGCATATCGATCGGGTTGTCCGCGTGCGCGCCGCCATTGATGATGTTCATCATCGGCACCGGCAGGACATGGGCGTTCGGCCCGCCAATGTACTTGTAGAGCGGCAGCGAGCTCGACTCGGCCGCGGCCTTCGCCACCGCGAGCGACACTCCGAGGATGGCATTGGCGCCCAGCCGGCTCTTGTTCGGCGTGCCGTCGAGCTCGATCAGGGTGCGATCGACCTCGATCTGGTCGAGCGCGTCGAGGCCCTGGATCTCCGAGAAGATCTCGGTGTTGACGAAGTCCACGGCCTTGGTCACGCCCTTGCCGAGGAACGGCTTGCCGCCGTCGCGCAGCTCCACCGCCTCGTGCGCGCCGGTCGAGGCGCCGGAGGGTACCATGGCGCGGCCGAAGCTGCCGTCATCGAGCACCACGTCCACCTCGACGGTGGGGTTGCCGCGGCTGTCGAAAACCTGCCGGCCGGTAATGTCGATGATCGTGGACATAGGCTGCCTCTCAGAACTGCAATCGATTGCTTCACGCCCTTGTTAGACAAGGGTTGTGACAACTGGAAGAGGGGCGGCCGAAAATTCGCTCCTCAGCGCCGCGCTGCTTCCACCTGTCCGTCGGTGATCAGCCAGCGCACCGCCTCCTGCACGGACTCGAGCGACGAGTAGCGCGGCGCAAATCCGAGCAGCCGCCGCGCCTTCCCCATCGAGTGGCTGGGGCTGCGCGAGATGTGCTCCCAGGTCGCCTGAGCGTCCTTCTCCTCCACGCCCCGCTTCCACTCCTCGAACGGCAGGTAGCTCAGCTGCGGCTCGTGGCCGAACCAGCGATACATCGCTTCGGCATAGCCGCGCAGGTTCACGGCCTGCGGCGATACCGCGTTGAACGCTTCGCCCACCGCGCTCGACCGGCTCGCGATAATCGCCATCACGAGCCGGGCGAGATCCTCCGCATGCACGTGATGCACCGTTTCGAGCCCGAAGTTCGGCAACGCCAGCGCCTCGCCCCCCGCGATCTGCGAGAACACCTCGATGTTGAAGTGCCCCGCCGGGTTCAGCGGCACCCAGCCCGGCCCGACGATATGCCCCGGCCGGAACACCGTCGCCGGGAACCCGTTCCGCCCTGCCTCCCCCAGCAGATAAGTCTCGATCGCCGCCTTCTGCGTCCCGTACTCGCCGAAGGCGTTGTGCGGCTGGTCCTCGGTCGCCGGCACGCTGGCATTGTGGCCATAGACCCAGATCGTCCCACAATGGATGAAGTGCTGCACCCTGCCCCGCAGCGCCTCCACCAGGTGCCGGGCGCTCTGAGTGGTGAAGCAGATCATGTCGATGACGATGTCAGCCTCGAGCGCCGCGATCCGCCCGCCGAACGAGCCGTCGGCCTCCGCCGCCTCGCGGTCGAGCACGACCGTTTCCACGCTCGCCCATGCCGCATGCTCGCGGTACGGCGCGCGCTGCCCGCGCGTCACGTTCACCACGCGGTGCCCCGCCTCCACCAGCAGCGGCACGAGGTAGGTGCCCACATGCCCACTGCCACCGATAATCGCGACCCGTGCCATGCCGACCCTCCTCGCTTGCGGGGGGCACAATGAACAAGGGCATTGCCCACGGCAATGCCCTCTTCGGTCTGCCCGCGATACCGGCGTCAGAAGTGGAAGCTGACGCCGAGGTTGAGCGCGTTGGTGATGATGTTGGTCTTGAGCCGGTCGCCGCTATCGATCTCGACGTCGACCCAGGAGTGGTTGCCCTTGTACTCGGCGAACACCGACCAGTTCTCGGTCACCATGTACTCGACACCGGCGGTAAGCTGCACCGTCGGGCCGCCATACTGGTACTCGTGCGTGTTCCCTTCCATGCGGTTCACCTCGACATGCGGCAGCGTGATGCCGACGCCCAGGCCGACATAGGGCCGGAACGCATCCTCGGAGAACCGGTACATCGCGTTGGCGGTGAGCAGGTTCAGCCCGTCGGTGAACTCGAAATGGTCCCAGCCGACCGGAAAGTCCTCAGGCGCGCCATAGACCTTGGCATGGCTGAAATCGATCGAAAGGCCCGCATTCGGCATGCCCATCCCGTCGAGCCACCAGGTGCCGCGAACGCCGTAGTACGGAGGCATTTCGAACGACTTGCCTTCCCAGGCGGTGCGGAACTCGGTGCCGTCAGTCACCGTCACGTTGCTGTGCGGCGCCGTCTGGAAACCACCATAGGCCGACACCTGGAACTGCTGCGCCTGCGCGTCGCCGGCAACCAGCACTGCAGTCAGGCCAGCAAGAACAGAGAGAAAACCGCGCACCCAAAACCCCCATTGCGCCGCTCAAGTCTTGGTCCGGAGTAGAGCGCAGCGGCATACGCTGTCAACGGCTCCGCTGGACCAAATGAAGTCGCGCAGCGCGCTGACGGCAAGGGAGTGCAAGCGCGCCACAAGATTAGCGATAATACGCACCGCCCAAATGGAGAACCCCATTTCAAGGCGTAGGAATAACTGCCTATCCGCGCTTCGCGCGGGCCACGGCCTCGTCCAGCGCCTGCAGGAAGGCCTGCCGATCCCGGGCCGTGAAGCCGGCATTGTAGCCCTTGCTCTCGCCGGTCTCGCGCAGGTGCTGGTTCAGTTCGCGCATCGCCAGCGCCATGCCGATCGACGCCTCGGTGAACGGCTTGCCCGTCGAACCGAGCACCGTGGCGCCCTTCTTCAGCGCCCGCCCGGCGAGCGGAATGTCGTTGGTGCAGACGATATCGCCCGCCTCCACATGCTCGACGATCCAGTCGTCCGCCGCGTCCGTGCCCTGCGGCACCATCACGGTGCGGATCATCGGATCGCGCGAGGGCCGGAGCCCGAAATTGGCGACGAAGATCACGACGATGCCGTGCCGCCCTGCCACGCGCAGCACCTCGTCCTTCACCGGCGAAGCATCGGCATCGACATAAATCTGCGGCACGGCTGCATTTCCTTGTCCCAATCGTGCCGCAATAGCGCGAGAAGCGTGCCTCGGGTCAACTGCTTGGGATTCGCCAAAATGCGTCTGAGGATCGCCGCCACCATAGCCATCGCCCTGCCGCTGCTGGCTGCGTGCAGCAACGACCAGCCGCCGGCGACACCTACCGCGGAGACGCCGGCGGTCACCAAGCCCGCCGTCACCACC
>JAEYTN010000309.1 GCA_023433985.1 Pseudomonadota bacterium
CGCCGGATCACCTCCTGCACCGCGAAGGTGGTGTAGGCGCCGAGCATCACCATCTCGCCATGCGCCATGTTGATGACGCCCATCACGCCGAAGGTGATGGCGAGGCCGATGGCCGCGAGCAGCAGCACCGAGCCGAGCGACAGCCCGTACCACACGTTCTGCGCCACGCCCCAGGCGGCCTGCGTCTGGGCGAGGGCGTCGATCGCTCCCTGGATGGTCGGCTTCAGCTCGTCCGGCGAGCCCGGCAGGATGCTGGTGAGCAGCGCGATCGAATCCCGGCCGCCCCGCGCCTTCATCGTCTCCACCGCCGCGATCTTCTCCGTCATCCCGGCATCGGTTTTGAGCGTGATCGCGGCCCGCGCCGTCTCCATCACGCCGCGCACGGCGGGGTCTGTTTCGGCCGCAATCGCGGTCGTCAGCAGCTCGAGATTCTCGGGGTTGGCGTCGCGCAGCACCGATTGCGCCGCGTTGAGCCGCGTCGCGCGGTCGTCACTCATCAGCGTGAGCTGGCCGATCAGCGTCCTGAGTGTCCGCCGCAGCCCGTTATTGACCTTCACGCGGTCGAGCTTGAGGTCGGCAGCGCCTTCGAAGGCGCTGCCGGTCACCGGATCGATCGCCTGGCTGCCCGAGCCGAGCAGCACCTTGCCGCTCGCCTTGTCCACCTGCAGGTCGCCATCGAGCAGTGTATGCAGCACTGCAACGGCGCGCGGGTCCCCGGTGGCGGTCAGCGCCGTCGCTGCCGCCTCGCGGTCGCGGAAATTGCCCGGCGCCAGCGCATCGACCAAAGCACCGAAGGTGGTGTCGTCGGCCTGCGCCAGGGCAGGCGAGGCGACCAGGGGAGCAGCGAAGAGGGCAAGGAGGAGCGCAACAAGGTGCAACAGTCGCATCGCGTTCATCGTCGGCCTCGGGATGGAAAAGAGAAGTGGCGAGGGCGCTGCCGCCCCCGCCTTGTTCGGTCAGCGGTTTACGAAGCGCCGCAGGTCTTGGTCTCGGTGTTGTAGTTGCCGCACTTGAGGTCGACCCAGTCGGCTTCCAGCACCTTCGATTCCGGCAGGAAGTCGGTCCAGGCGTCGCCCGGCACTTCTTCCTCGGTCTCCCACACCACATCGAACTGGCCGTCGGCCTGGATCTCGCCGATCAGGACGGGCTTGGTGATGTGGTGGTTGGGAAGCATCTTGGCGATGCCGCCGGTCAGGTTCGGCGTCTCGAGGCCGATGATGGCATCGAGCACCGCATCGGTATCGGTCGTGCCGGCCTTCTCGACCGCCTGCACCCACAGGTTGAAGCCGACGACATGGGCTTCCATCGGGTCGTTGGTCACGCGCTCCGGATTGCCGATGAAGGCGCGCCAGGCCTCGATGAACGCGGCGTTCTCGGGCGTGTCGACCGACTGGAAGTAGTTCCAGGCGGCGAGGTGGCCCACCAGCGGAGCAGTGTCGAAGCCGGCGAGTTCTTCCTCACCCACCGAGAAGGCCACGACCGGGATGTCCTCGGCCTTGATGCCCTGGTTGGCGAGTTCCTTGTAGAACGGCACGTTGGCATCGCCGTTGATGGTCGAGACCACGGCGGTCTTCTTGCCGGTCGAGCCGAAGGCCTTGATGTCCGACACGATCGTCTGCCAGTCCGAGTGACCGAACGGCGTGTAGTTGATCATGATGTCTTCAGCGGCCACGCCCTTGTCCTTGAGGTACTGCTCGAGGATCTTGTTGGTGGTCTGCGGGTAGACGTAGTCGGTGCCCGCGAGCACCCAGCGCTCCACGCCTTCTTCATTCATCAGGTAGTCGACGGCCGGGATCGCCTGCT
Organism: Pseudomonadota bacterium; assembly: GCA_023433985.1. Lineage (GTDB taxonomy): Bacteria > Pseudomonadota > Alphaproteobacteria > Rhizobiales > Devosiaceae > Devosia_A. The sequence continues at coordinate 1,804 of JAEYTN010000309.1, forward strand.
GGTTCGGCGCGGCGCCGGTGTAGAACACGTTCTTCTCGGACTCTTCGCCCTCGTACTGCACGGGGTAGAAGAGGATCGAGTTGAGCTCCTTGAACACCGGCAGCACCGACTTGCGGGAAACCGAGGTCCAGCAGCCGAACACGGCGGCCACCTTGTTGACTTCGATCAGCTCGCGCGCCTTCTCGGCGAACAGCGGCCAATCGGAAGCCGGATCGACCACCACGGCCTCGAGCTTCTTGCCCAGCACGCCGCCCTTCTTGTTCTGCTCCTCGATGAGGAACAGCATCGTGTCCTTCAGCGTCGTCTCGGAAATCGCCATCGTGCCCGACAGCGAATGCAGGACGCCCACCTTGATGGTGTCCTCCTGCGCATATGCGGTCAGAGGCGCCAAGGCGCCCACAGTCATCGCCACCCCCAGACCGATACCGGCCAGCATGCGGTGAACTGTCATGTTTTACCTCCGACAGTTGGTTGTTTGCACCGGGAACCGAAGGTGCAATCGCCGTGCCACGGGTTCGGCAGCGGTCTAAGCAACTGATTCAACAGAGGTATGGGACCGGTTGCATACCAGCCGAAGTCGCGCCGTTACAGTGGCAGCAGAGCCGGATGCCGAGAGAATAGGCATCCACACTTGTGGGTGATCAAAAGATAGGCAAACGGCTTGTAGTGCATGACCGGCTGCCGCCGATGACCGGCCTCGCCGTCGGTGTTAAGGTTGTTCCACCGGAGCTTCGCTCCGGCAGAGGTTGTTTGCACCGACACCTCGGCCCCGCGCCCCCGGGCGCGGGGTTTTGTTTTTCGCGTGAGGCCAGAAACCTTTGCCGAGATGCCTCGTTAGTCCGCACGAGCCGCCAACGGCGACCGGCGGCGGCGGATTCATCGGTGGGGTGGCGAGGGCTGACGCTCCCTTGGTCGTCTCGCCGGTGGGGCGCGGAGCTACGGCTCCGCGCCTTTTATTTGCGCCGCGCCGTATGGCCCTACGCGCAGCCAGCTATTCGCCACGCAACGTCAGATTCTTCCTGTTCCAATCTAGTGAATCGTCAGTGCCGCTCGCGGACGGACATCGACGCGAGATGGAACGTCTTGCGCAGCCATGCAAAAAGGTTCCGACGATTCATTCACATGGCCGTGAGAATATTACGGAACAC
>JAEYTN010000537.1 GCA_023433985.1 Pseudomonadota bacterium
CTCAAGTCCCTCTCGTACCGCATCAAGAAGAACCGCAAGGCACACTACACGCTGCTCAACATCGACGCCCCGCACGCCGCGGTGGCCGAGATGGAGCGCCAGCAGAGCCTGAACGAAGACATCCTCCGCTTCATGACCATCCGCGTCGATGAGCTTGAGGAAGGTCCGTCGGCGATGATGCAGAAGCGCGACCGCGACGACGAGCGCGGCGACCGTCCGGGTGGCCCGCGTGGCGACCGCGGCGGCTTCGATCGCGGCAGCCGCCCGCCGCGCCGGTTCTAATTCTGGAAGGATAGAGAAAAATGGCCATCAAGGACCTCACTACTTCCACGGCTCGCCGTCCGTTCCAGCGCCGTCGCAAGACCTGCCCGTTCTCGGGCCCGAACGCGCCGAAGATCGACTACAAGGACGTCCGCCTGCTGCAGCGCTACGTTTCGGAGCGCGGCAAGATCGTTCCCAGCCGCATCACCGCGGTTTCCGCCCTGAAGCAGCGCGAGCTGGCCAAGGCCATCAAGCGCGCCCGCTTCATCGGCATCATGCCCTACGCCGTTCAGTAAGAACGGTTCGGGACATGACTAGTGGGCGGTTGGCGCTGTAGACGCGCCAGCTCGCCAAGCTGGGGTCGCGGGAATGGTCTCGCGGCTCCTAACCGTTCGCATCGAACGGGACAGCCAAGGATAAAGACATGAAAGTCATTCTGCTCGAGCGCGTCGGCCGCTCCGGCCATATCGGCGACGAAGTCAACGTCAAGGACGGCTTCGCCCGCAACTACCTGCTGCCGCAGGGCAAGGCGTTGCGCGCCACCGAGGCCAACCGCGCCAAGTTCGCGCGCGATCGCGCCGACATCGAGAAGCGCAACCAGGAGCGCCGCGAGGCCGCTGCCGGCATCGCCGAGGGCCTGAACGGCCACACCGTCGTGATGATCCGCCAGGCCGGCGAAACCGGCCAGCTCTACGGTTCGGTCGCCTCGCGCGACGTCGCCGAGGCGCTCGTTGCCGACGGCTTCAGCGTTGGCCGGTCGCAGGTCGACCTCGCGACCCCGATCAAGACCATCGGCCTCCACAGCGTGCCGCTCCACCTCCACGCCGAAGTCGCGGTGAATATCACCGTCAACGTCGCGCGCTCCGAGGACGAGGCGAACCGCCAGGCCGCGGGCGAAGACCTCACCGCCATCAACTATGATGACGAAGCCGCCGAGGAGTTCGCGGCTGGCCAGGCAGAGGCCGGCTCGGCCGCTGCCGACGCCTACGAGTCGGACGCCGAATAAGCGCGGCGCATCGCAACGATATAGAAGGCCGGGCCCAGCGCCCGGCCTTCTATTTTCAAGGGGATTTGCCACCGGGGGGTGGCCGACGGCAGCCCCCGGCCCTAAGCCCCCACTCCCATCCGCGCCAGCAGGTGGTCGCGGCGGACGAACTGGTGCCAGAGCGCCGCCGCGATGTGCAACGCGAGCAGCCCCAGCATCACGCGCGACGCCGCCCCGTGTACCAGCCGCGGCAGCAGCGTCTCGAAATCGGGCAGCGTGGTGCCGGCGAGGATGGCAGGCATGGCCCCCGACAGGACCAGCGTGGCGATGCCGCTCGAAGCGAGCAGCAGGATCACCAGATAGATGGCGAAGTGCACCGCGTGGGCCACGAACTTCTGCAAGCGCGGCTGGTCGGCCGGCAGCGGTGGATGCTTGTCGGCCACCCACCACCAGACGATGCGCAGCAGGGTCAGGACCAGCACCGCAGCTCCGAGCGGCACATGGAAACGCACCAGCGCCAGCTTCGCCGCCGGGTCCCCCTGCCCCGCCGCCAGCAGCCCCGTGGCGAACAGCGCCACGATGAGCGCGGCGGTCAGCCAGTGGATCGTCACCGCTACCGTGCCGTAGCGGGCATTCGTGCTCTTCATCGACATGGAATGCTCCTTGTCAGCCGTCCCTCCGCGGAGTTACATAGCAGACTATGCATCTACATAGCAAGCTATGCACATGACCTATGCGCGTGAATCCTCCCTGGGGTATCTGACCAACTGGGCGGGACGGCTGTTCGTGCGGGCACTCGAGCGGCGGCTGAATGGGGATACTGCGGGCCGGATGCCGGTGTTCTTCGCGCTCGCGGGCGGTGGGGCGATGACGCAGACGGCGCTGGCGCAGCACGCCGATGTCGAGCAGCCGACCATGGCGAATACCCTCAAGCGCATGGAGCGCGACGGGCTCGTCGCCCGCACGCCCGACCCGAACGACGGCCGCAGCGCCCTCGTGCGCCTCACCGACCGCGGCGAGCAGCGGGCAGAGGCCGCCTTCGCCGCCGCTGTCGAGGTGAACCAGCTGGCTCTGTCGGCGTTGAACGCCGAGGAGCGGCCGGTCTTCGTCGAGATGCTGCGCCGCGTGATTGCGACAATGGGCAGGGACGGCAGCGACCCCGAATCGCGGTAGAAGCAAGCGAGCCGCACTGAGGCGGGATTCGACGCGGGAAGTGGGATTCCCCCGCTTTCAACATTGATCACAGCGGCCCGAGACCTCCGCGCACCCGGACGACACGATTTGTCTCGTCTGCTCGGCCGCGGCTGGTAAACGAAACCTTTAGGTCCTGAGGGGAGTATCCCGAGTCGAAATGGCCGAAGCGAACGTCCACCGCCTGCGCCCGGAAGAGGAGAAGCCCTTCCGCCTCGCGCCCCACAACGTGGAGGCAGAGCAGGCGCTGCTGGGCGCGATCCTGGTCAACAACGAGGCGTTCTACCGCGTCAGCGACTTCCTGATCCCCGAACATTTCTACGAGCCGATCCACCGCACCATCTACGAGGTGCTGGGCAAGATCATCCGAGCCGGCAAGACGGCGACGCCGATCACCGCCAAGACCTACCTCGGCGACCAGCTCACCGCCGAAATCACCATGGCGCAGTACCTGGCGCGGCTCGCGGCCGAAGCCACCACCGTCATCAACGCGGCCGACTACGGCCAGACGATCTACGACCTCGCCATCCGCCGGAACCTGATCCAGATCGGCGAGGAGATGGTGCAGACGGCCTACGACTCGGATGTCGAGGCCACCGCCAACAAGCAGATCGAGGAAGCGGAAAAGCAGCTCTTCGACCTCGCCGAAAAGGGCCGCTACGATGGTGGCTTCCAGACCTTTTCGGCCGCGCTGACGGAAGCCATCAAGATGGCCGGCGAGGCCTATTCGCGTGATGGTACGCTCTCGGGCACGGCCACGGGCCTCACCGATCTCGACCGGCTGATGGGCGGGTTGCAGCGGAGCGACTTGATCATCCTCGCGGCGCGTCCCGCGATGGGCAAGACCTCA
>JAEYTN010000572.1 GCA_023433985.1 Pseudomonadota bacterium
GCTTGAGGCGATTGCCGGGATCGCGGCCGAGCGGCGCATCGACGGTGCCGCGGGCCTGCTGGGTGCGGCTCCACGCCCAGGCGAGGTAGGCGCGGTGCAGCGGCCCGGTGCGGCCGTGATCGGCGAACTGGGCGGCGAGGTGGTTGTGGGCGCGCTCGGTCTTGGCAGCGACCATCACGCCCGAGGTATCCTTGTCGAGGCGGTGCACGATGCCGGGGCGCTTGACGCCGCCGATGCCCTTGAGGCTGGCGCCGCAATGGTAGAGCAGGGCGTTGACCAGCGTGCCGCTGTAGCTGCCGGGGGCGGGGTGAACCACCATGCCGACAGGCTTGTTGACGACGATCAGCTCGTCGTCCTCATAGAGGATATCGAGCGGGATGTTCTCGGGCGCGGGTTCGGCTTCAACCGGCTCGGGGGCGACGAGCAGGATCTCTTCGCCCTCACGCAGCTTGTATTTGGGCTCCGTGACCGCAGAGCCATTGATCGAGACCGCTCCGGCCAGTATCAGGTCCTTCAGCCGGTTGCGCGAGAAGACCGGCACGGCCCGGGCCAGCGCGGCGTCGAGCCGGCTGCCGGCCTCGGACGCATCGACGCCTACGAGCCATTCCTGTTCCTCGCCGGAAAAATCCTGCATGAGCGATCCTCAAGACAATGGTCCAACACCCGAGCTGACGCCGGAGGCGAAAGCCGTGCTCAACCGGGCACGGAAGAGCTTCATGGTGTCGATCGGGCTACTGGTGATGGGCCTTATCGCCATCGGCGGGGCGCTTGTCTACCGCGCGTCGCAATCGGAGGCGAAGCCGGGCGGCGACTACGTGATCGCTTCGCTGAAGATTCCGCAGGGCGGCGAGGTGGTTTCGGCCGTAGCGGCGGACGGCCGGGTGACGCTGACCTACCGGCTTGGCGCGATGACCAGCGTGCGGATTTTCGACGGGAAGACCGGGGAGCTGGTGCGGGAAATTCCTGTCGTTTCGGAATGACGGGGGCGACCCCCTCGCCACAGTTCCGCTAGGCGGCGAGCCGCCAAGCTCCACTTGGGGGAGAAGGGGGCGTATACCCGTTGTGCCTGTACCGCCCCCTCCACCATGCTTCGCATGGTCCCCCTCCCCCGCTATCGCGGTGGAGGAGCACCGCGACGTCGGTGTCCTATGTTGTTGAGGCGCTGGGGCTCAGGTTGCTCCTCCACTGCGGCGAAGCCGCGGGGGAGGGGATCGCGCTAGCGCAGCGGAGCGCGGTGGACCCTCAGGCTCAATTGCCTTCCTGGAGCTCGCGGAGGGCCTTGAGGCGGTCGGAGACGGCGCCTTCGGGCGGCTTGGCGTTGGGGCCGCGGACAGGAGCGGGCTGTTCGTCGGAGGCCATGTCGGCAAAGCGCTGGACGCGGTCGAACAGGCTTTCCTCGCTGTCGGGGAGGCCGTTGCCTTCGAGCGCGTAGACGAGGCGGGAGACGTCGGAGGCGATGTCGTTGAGCCGCTCACGCAGGTGCGACTGCTCGATGCGGTCGGTGTCCCAATCGGCCATGACGGTCTGCTCGACGCCGGCGACCTTGCCGCGGAGCTTTTCCATCTCTTCCTCGATGGTGAGCTTTTCCGCCAGCAGCATGTCGCGTTGCTGCTCGCCGTTCTCGACCAGCTTGGTGGTTTCGGCAAGTACGGCCGTGACCCGGCTCTCTGCATCGGCGATACGGGCTTCGGCGTCGGCGAGCTCGTTGTCCTTTTCGGTGCCGCTGTCCTCCTGCCGGGCCAGCTTTTCCCGCAGGTCGGCGGCCGATGCAGTGACCTCGGCGGCGCGCTGGTCGGAGCTTTCGAGCTGGGTGATAAGGGTGCGGTTCTGGTTCTCGAGGAACTCGGAGCGCTTGGCCTCGACTTCCAACCGGGCGAGCAGCTCCTCGACATCCTTGTTGTAGTCGCCCGAGAGCGACTTGCCATCGAGGGCGAAGGCGCGGGGGGCGTTGCCGCGGATGACCTCGCGGGCGGCATCAAGCTGGCTCGATTTCTCGCCGAGTTCGCGATCGCGCATGCGCAGCTTCTGGGCGAGGTCGGCGCCTTCCTTTTCGAGCTCCAGGATGCGGCGGCGGGCCTCGGCTTCGCGCTCCTCGAGCTCGCGGACGATCTGCAGGTGCTGGTCGCGCTCGCCCTTGATGCCACCGAGTTCGTTTTTCTTGCGATTGATGTCGCGGAGCTGGTCGGCGAGGCGGCGGCGCAGGGCCTCGACGTTCATCTCGAGGCGGCGGGTGGAGAGGGCGAACTCGGCGCGGAGCTGGTCCTTGTCGGCGCGGAACTCGGCCATGGTCATGGGGGTGGCCGCTTCGATGCGCTTCTTGGTGAGGCGAACGGCGCGGCGCCAGACGGCGGGCATGACGATCAGCGCGACGAGCCCGGCTACGAGCAGGCCGAGCACGAAATACATAATGTTTTCAATGACCATCACACAGCTCCGCTACCGGAAAAATGTCCGGTCCGGGTGAACGCGCACCAACAATGACAGTGACGGTGAAGCCCATCCATCTTTGCCACTCGGTAACCTTACCGTAGTCGCGGCGGCGGTAACAGGGGCAGGGCATCCGCAATTGATCGCGAAATGGCCATGTTCATGAATGGGAGCTGACGGGGGAATGAACGGAGGTGGAGGGGCGCCGGGATAGCTCTGCCGGAGGGCTGAGGCCGTTAGTCGGCGAGGGGAGCGGTGGACGCCCCCTCCACCACGCTGCGCGTGGTCCCCCTCCCCCGCTTCGCGGTGGAGGATCACCCGAACATCCGTGGGTAGAGGCAGGCT
>JAEYTN010000030.1 GCA_023433985.1 Pseudomonadota bacterium
CTGCAGCTGGTGGCTCAGATCGATGATGAAGCTCGCATAGGCATTGTGCCAGTCCGACGTCACCTGCGTCAGGTCCACGCGCCGCTCCGCCGGCTGGGCTGCCGCCGCGATGCCCTCGGCGCGAAGCTCGAAGAAGTCGTCGAGCAGCGGCAGGATCACCTGGTCGGAGCCGAGCCCATCCTCCTGCATCAGCGCCGCCTTGAGCGCATTGCGCTCCTCGTCCTCGCCATGGGTGAGGAAGATCGCCCCATGCCCCGGCAGCCGCTCGGTCACCCACGCCACCAGCTCGGAGTGGTCGGCATGCGCCGAGTAGTTGCCGAGGCTCCTGATCCGCGCCCGTACCGGCACCAGTTCCGAATGGATGCGCACCTCCCTGGCTCCCGACTGGATGATCTGCCCCAGCGTGCCCGGCGCCTGGTAGCCCACGAACAGCACCGTGGCGTTCGAGCGCGGCAGGTTGTTGCGCAGGTGATGCTTGATCCGGCCCGCCTCCGCCATGCCCGAAGCCGACATGATGATGGCTCCGCCGCGGATCGAATTGATCGCCTTGCTCTCCTCGACCGCCTCGATGATGCGGAAGCGCGGGTCGTTGAACAGCGCGTCGGCCGAAAGCTCGACATCCTCGAACATCGCCGCATGCTGGCGGTAAACCGCCGTCACCTTGGAGGCGAGCGGGGAATCGAGGAACACGGCGCTGGGCGAAATCTCGCCGTCGCGGATCAGCAGCCCGATATCGTGCAGCAGCTCCTGGCTGCGCTCCACCGCGAAGGTGGGGATCACCAGGTTGCCGCCGCGCCGCAGCGCCTCGTTGATCTCGGCCTTGAGCTGCGCCCGCCGCTCCACCAGCGTGTAGTCCTGCCGCTCGCGCCCGCCATAGGTGCTTTCGGAAAGGATGTAGTCGAACCCGGCCGGCGCATCGGGCTCGAGGTAGAACACCTTCTCGTCCGGCCCCAGGTCGCCGGAAAACAGGATGCGGATGGTCTTGTCGCCATCCTTCACCTCGACCTCGATCGAGGCCGAGCCGAGGATGTGCCCGGCGTTCCAGTAGCGCGCCCGCACCCCGGGTCCCGGCTCCACCCACTGGCCGTATTCGACGCTCCTGCGATGCTTCAGCACCTCGGTCGCGTCTTCCATGGTGTAGAGCGGCTTGAACGGCTCCTCGGCCCGCCGTTGCCGCTTCTTGGTCTCCCGCTCCGCCTCCGATTCCTGGATGCCCGCCGCATCGGGCAGCAGGTATTCGAGCAGCCCGTTGGTCGGCTCGGTCGCCCAGATCGGCTTCCGATACCCCAGGTGCGCCAGCCGCGGCAGCAGCCCGCAATGGTCGATGTGGGCGTGCGTCAGCAGCAGGTAGTCGATGCGCTGCGGATCGAACGGAAACGGCTTGTAGTTGAGGTCCCGGACCGTCTTGTTGCCCTGGAACATCCCGCAATCGACGAGGAACTGCCCCCCGTCATGCACCACCCGGTAGCACGACCCCGTCACGGTCCCCGCCGCCCCGTGAAAATGCAACGTGACGGTCATGGGGATGCTCCTCGAGTGATTGTTGCCCGGAATCGTAGTTGCCGTTTGTGCACCGATCAAGGAAGCCAATGGGGCAGGACGCCCCCTCCGCCACGCATCTGCGATGCGCGGTCCCCCTCCCCCGTGGCTCCGCCACAGTGGAGGAGCAAGCGAAGCTCAGCGCCCCAACAACGTCAAACACACCAACGTCGCGGTGCTCCTCCACCGCGCAGCGGGGGAGGGGGACCAGCCGCAGGCTGGTGGAGGGGGCGTCCAACGTCGGAACGTATCGACTACCTACTTCGGCGCGCGCTTCGCCAGAATCCGCTGCAGCGTGCGGCGGTGCATGTTGAGCCGGCGCGCCGTCTCCGACACGTTGCGGTCGCACAGCTCGTACACGCGCTGGATATGCTCCCACCGCACCCGGTCGGCCGACATCGGGTTTTCCGGCGGCTCGGGCGCCGTGTCGCCGGTGGCGAGGAGGGCGTTGATCACGTCCTCGGCGTCGGCCGGCTTCGACAGATAGTCCACCGCGCCCAGCTTCACCGCCGTCACCGCCGTCGCGATGTTGCCGTAGCCGGTCAGCACCACGGCGCGGGCATCGGCGCGCTTCTGGTGCAGGGCCGCGACCACGTCGAGGCCATTGCCGTCCTCGAGCCTGAGATCCACGACCGCGAAAGCCGGGGCGCTCTCGGCCACGGCGGCGAGACCGCCGGCGACGGTGTCGGCGATGCGCACGGCGAAGCCGCGCTTTTCCATCGCCCGCTCGAGCCGGGTCAGGAAGGTCTTGTCGTCATCGACCAGAAGAAGGCTGCGGTCGCCAGCCAGGAGTTCATCGACTGTGCTCATTTGCCGCCACATGTAGGGCCTTTGCGCGACATTGTCACGTTCACGCCGCCTCGATGGAAGCGCGCGGCCAGACGATACGCACCCGCGCGTGCCCGTCCTGAGTCTCGTTCTCGAAGCGGATGCGGGCGCCGGTGCGCTCCAGCAGGGTCTTGGCGATGAAGATGCCCAGCCCCAGCCCCCCCGGCTCCGCCCCGCCTTCGGCGTTGCGCGCCCGCGTGGTGAGGTAGGGTTCGCCCAGCCGGGCGATGAGGTCGGAGGGGAAGCCCGGCCCGTCATCGGTGATGGTCACGGTGAGCGCCGTCCGGTCCCAGCTGGCGTCGATCAGCACGGCCTTGTCGGCGAACTGCGCGGCGTTCTCGATCAGGTTGCCGAGCCCGTAGAGCAGGCCGGCATTGCGCTTGATCACCGGTTCGCTGCCCGCCCCCTTGTCGGTGCGGATGGAGATCGCCGTCGCGCCACCCTCGAGCGGCTTCACCAGCTCGGCGAGCAGCGCCGCCACCGGCACGGCGGCGAACGGGTCGCCCGGCGTGTCGCGCAGGCTGCGCAGCTTCACCAGAATTTCGCGGCAGCGCTGCGCCTGGCTCATGATGAGCTCGATGTCCTCGCGCACCGGCCCCTCGGGCACCTCGTCGCGGATTTCCCGCGCCGCCAGCAGGATGGTGGAAAGCGGGGTCCCCAGCTCGTGCGCCGCGGCCGCTGCCAGCCCGTCGAGCGCGCTCAGCTGCTCGTGCCGCGACAGCGCCAGTTCGGTGGCGGCGAGCGCGTCCGAAAGCTGCCGCGCCTCGTGCGCCACCCGCTGCGTATAGGCGGCGATGAACACCGTGCCGCACACGATCGATACCCAGATGCCGATAACG
>JAEYTN010000072.1 GCA_023433985.1 Pseudomonadota bacterium
CTGCTGTCCTCGGCGACGGTCTCGCGGCGCGACGGGTCGAAGCCGCCAACGGTCACGGTGGAGCGCTGTTCGGCGAGGTCGGCGCGCGCGAACAGCGACAGCAGTTCGGCCCCGACGTTGAGCGTGATGGTGTTGGGGCGGCGCTTGTCGCGATCCTTGCCCACCAGCTTGCCGTTCTCGAACCAGAGCTCCGCGTCGAACTCCGCGAGGCGGCGGCGGAGGAAGGCGAGGTCCGTCTCGTTCCACTGCTGCACCAGCGGCAGCTGCGGGGCGTCGATATCCACCTCCGCGCCCAGGCCGTGGGCACTGGCGACCTGCTGGACCAGGTCGCCCGCCGACACCCGCTCATAGGTCCGCGTCCGCCGGGTGGTCGCGAGGTCGAACAGCCGATCCTCGGCCCGCAGCTCGACTTCGAAGTTCTCGCCCTGCTCGTAGACCGCCTCGATGGCGCTGATGCGCCCCTCGAAGGCGAGACGCTGCCGGTCGTGGGGGCCGATGGCGACGGTCAGCGCCTTGCCGAAATCGACGGTGCGGCCATCGAGGTACAGCATCCCCTCGGGGCCGCCGCCGGGCTTCGGTCCGGTGGCGATAAGCCGAAGCCGCAGGCGCCGCGGTCCCACCCCGTCATCGCGGATCTCGAGATCGTCGAGGTCGCGCAGTACGCCCATGTTGATCTGGCCGTCGATCTTGATCGTCGGACGGGTGCTGGCGAGAAGATCGCGCACTGGACCGGTCATCGGGCGCCTCCTGCGGTGTCGTCCTCGTCGACCCCGGCCAGTCGGGACCTGTCTCGTTCCAGCCGGCCATTGAGCCTCGCCAGCCGATCGAGTTCGGGATTGCGCGGCATCTTCAGCCGCCCGTCGTTGCGGGCCTCCCCGTCGCCCTGCTCGATGCGCACGTCCGATACGATCTCGTTGATCACCAGCGGCATCTCGGTCCCCTCAGCTGCCACAGCCGCAGCCACAGCCACGGGCATGTTCGCGACTGGACGAGCGCGCCCAGCGGGTCGGCGGAACGGCGTCGCGGTTGACGGCAACCGTCGGCCGAAGCGGCAGGCCGATGCCGTATGGACGCTGCTCGAGTCGGGTGGCGACATCGAGCGCCGACGCCCGCTCCGACGCCGCCGAACTGCCTGCCGGCGCCGACGCCGTGGACCCGGCTGCCGTCCGCGGTGGACGCGGGGCGGCGAACGCCGCGCGCTGTTGGTCGACGGCGCGCTCGTTCGATGCCGTCTTCCCCCGGGCGGCCGCGGCCGCGGGTCCGCCGGCAGCCGTCAGGGCCGCGGCCCTTTGGGCGGTCGGCGACAGATCGCTGCCCGTGGCGGCGCCACCACCCAGACGGGTGGAAAAGCCGATTTCCAGCCCGGCGGGCAGGGAGAGCGCATCGCCGATGCCGGCCGCCAGGTTGCGCCAGCCCTTTGGATCGAGACCGTTGCGCGCGGCGAAGGCGGCGAGGCTCTCGTCGTCCTGCGCCGGGGCGACCCGGTCGGCCGGTGGCGCGGGGATAGAGCCGGCCGGACTGGCGGCGGTCGGGGCGGGCGCCACCCCCGCGACCTCGCCGGGGCGGGTCGCGCGGCTCACGGATGCCTCGGGCGCCGCGTCGAGCGGATCCTGCGATTCCATCGTCAGCGAGCACTTGGCGCGCAGCGGCGCCCCGCCCGGGTGGAAGTGCTCGTAGTCGATCGACAGCGTCTTCACGACGCCATCCACGCTGATATTGCCCCAGGAGAACCGGATGCGGGGCGGTGGCGCGGCCTCGGGACCACCGACGCCGGCTTTCACCGGCTTCAGGAATTGCTCGAGCAGCGCCGTCTTCTTGCTGACCGGCACCGGGCTTTCGGTCGTTCCCTCGTCGTAGGTGTCGAAGGACAGCTCGAGCGTGAGCGTGGTCGTTGCCGGCGAGGGGTGCTGGCGCCGAGGCTGGCTGCGCTGGCCGCCGCCGGAAGCGGGCGCCGCGACCTGCAACCTCAGTGTGGCCGGATTGAACTGCACTTCGAACGCTTCGAGGTCGCGATGCGGATTGCCGTTGCCGTCGAGGGGGATGATCTTGGCCTTGACGAGCGCGGTCATGTCCCGCCTCCGAGCTCGAGCCGCAGGCCCTCGTGGGCGATGTGCAGTTCTTCGATGGCGATCTCGCCGGTACGCGCATTGAGATCGGGGCCTTTCACCTTGACCGGCAGCCCACGCTCGAACGTCCAGCTGGCGACGGGCACCGGGCCGCTATCTGCCGAAGCCGTGGTCTTGAGGTCGATCAGGCCCTTGCAGCGGCGGACCGGCAGTTCCCCGGCGAGGCAGTTCTGGATCCAGCGCCACAGCGCCGTGTCAGCCCGAGGCTTGCCGTTCTCCTCGGTGGTTCCGGGCAGGAACATGCCGCGCTTGAGAACGATGGTCGCGTGCTTGGCGCGTCCGGGGCGGCGCACGGCGCCATCGTTGCGGCCGCCCTCGATCAGTTCGCTGACATCCATCTCGACCTCGAGGCCGCTCACTTCCTGGAAGCCGGCCCGCGCATCGATGAGGGCGCCGTTGCCGGGCGCCTCGGCCATCAGCGAGACATCGAAGCGGAACCCGGTGAGGATGCGGTTCTCGGTCATGCCGCGCTCTCCAGCTGCAGGGTGCCGTCGCCGCCGCGTACCAGCCGGATCATCAGGAACTCGAGCGGCTCGGCGAGCGCCACGCCCACCTCGATCAGCACCTCGCCGCGATCCAGGCGGCGACGATCGCGGTCGGCCCGCACGAAATAGGCCTCGCTGGCGGTGGTCCCCTGCAGCGCTCCCGCCAGCCACAGGCGGCGCAGCTCGACGCCGATCAGTACCTCGATGGTGGACAGCAACTGCTCGTTAGCCGGCTCGAACACGGTCCATTGCATCTGCCGCGCCAGCATGCGCCGCAGCTTCAGCAGCATGCGGCAGACCGAGAGCTGGCGGACGCCGGTCTCGAGCGCGAGCGTGCGGGCTCCCCGCAGCGTCACGCCGTCGCTGTCACGGGTGAACAGGTTGATGCCCGACTGGTGCAGCGGGCCCTGCTCGGCGGCCTCCAGCCTCTGGCCGAGGCCGACGACTTCGGCCGCGATACGGTTCGCGGGGCCGTGCGGCACCCCGTACTGCCATTCGCTGGCCGCGATGATGCCCGCCGCGACGGCGCTCGGCGGCACGAGCCGGTTGCTGTCCGGCGAGCCGTCGCGACCGGCCACGAGGCACCACGGCCCGTATGCCGCGGCCCAGCGCGACGTCGTCAGGCCGCGCCATTGCGCGACGCGCCGGTCGACCAGACCGGGCGGCACGTCGAGCAGCGCGATGAAGCTGCGGCAGGTTTCGGCGAGATCGACCAGCCGCCGCTGCAGTTCGACTATCTCGTCCAGCTCGTGCGGGTTCTGCGGATCGAGGGCGAGGCGGGGCGGCTGGACGGGTTGTGGTTCGGCCCTTGGCGGCAGCGTTACGCAGAGGTCGAACCGGGGTGACGCGAGTTCGGGCGGTGGCGGCAGGCGCTCGGGCGGTTGCCAGGGGTGGTACAGGTCGGGGATGACGACATGGGTCAGCTCGGCAACCTCGAGAAGCGCGTGCACGCCGTCG
>JAEYTN010000093.1 GCA_023433985.1 Pseudomonadota bacterium
GGAGTAGATGCTGCCGGCGATCCCGAGGGTGAAGACCACTGCCGCCGCGACAACGATGGTGCCGCGCAGTTTCAGCGCTGGCAACCTGACGCGTGAAAAGCCCATTCGTATACTATCCTGGTAAGTAAGCCTGCCGTTCTTGGCTGCCCGCACGCTCACACGGAACGGTTAACGAAATGCCGACGGCGGCTCGGTCCGCCCTTGCGTCAAATTATCCCCGACAACGTGCAGGAACGCAGCGAGGTTGGAACTGCGACCAATTGAAACTTGATCGCGCCAATCATCTTATGTAGGTCGTCTCCATAACTGGAGAATTGGCCTCATGAAATCGCTTCTGCTCGCGGCCCTCGCGGCCGCAACCCTCCTTGCGGCTCCCGCTCTCGCTGATGACATCGTGGTCAAGCACGCCCAGGGCGAAACCACCGTCGCCCAGAACCCGGCCAAGGTCCTCACCTTCGACTACGCCAGCCTCGACACGCTCGATGCGCTTGGCGTCGATATCCTCGGCCTGCCCGGCTCCAACCTGCCCGCCTACCTGTCGAAATATTCCGACAACAAGTACGTGAAGGTCGGCACCCTGTTCGAGCCCGACTACGAGGCCGTCGCCGCCGCCGAGCCCGACCTGATCATCGTCGCGGGCCGCTCCGCCGGCGCCTATCCCGAGCTCAGCAAGATCGCCCCGACCATCGACCTCTCGAACAACTGGGCCGACTACGAGAACTCGATCAAGTCCAACAGCAAGATTCTCGGCGAGATCTTCGGCAAGACCGCCGAGATCGACGCCATGATCGCCACGCTCGAGGGCAAGATCGCCGCCATCAAGGCCAAGGCCCCCGAGGCCGGCAAGGGCCTCGTCGTTCTCACCAACGGCGCCGAGGTCACCGCCTTCGGCCCGGGCTCCCGCTTCGGCTGGATCCACGAGAGCCTCGGCGTCCCGGCGGCGACCGAAGCCAAGGCCGAGACGCATGGCGACGTCATCTCCTTCGAGTTCATCCTCGAGACCAATCCCGACTGGCTCTACGTCATCGACCGTGACGCCGGCACCGGCAGCGGCTCGTCGGCCGCCATCCTCGACAACGAGCTCGTTGCCCAGACCAACGCCGTCAAGAACGGCCGTGTCGTAAATGTCGACCCCGTCCGCTCCTACGTCGTGAACGGCGGCCTGCCGGCCTTCACCGTGCTGGTCGATCAGGTCGGCGCCGCCCTCGGCACCCAGTAAGGCCCGTCGGCCGGAGCCGGCGACCCCGGCTCCGCCACCTTCCGCATGCCCTCATCCCTGAAACTCGCTGCCGCCATCCTGCTCGTCGCCGCCCTCGCGGCGGTGAGCCTGTTCGTCGGCGTCAGCGACGTTTCGCTCCAAAGCCTGTTCTCGAGCGCCCCCGAGGACCGGCCGATGCAGGTGCTGCTGATCAGCCGCATCCCGCGCACCCTGGCGCTGATCCTCGCCGGCGCCGCGCTGTCGGTTTCCGGCCTCATCATGCAGATGCTGGCCCGCAACCGCTTCGTCGAACCCTCGACGGCCGGCACGGTCGAATCCGCCAGCCTCGGGCTCCTCGTCGTCACCATCTTCGCGCCGGGCTGGCCGCTGCTCGCCAAGATGGCGATCGCGGCGCTCTTCGCGCTACTGGGCACGGCGTTGTTCATGCGCCTCCTCGCCGCCATCCCGCTCCGCTCGCCGCTGGTCGTGCCACTGGTCGGCATCATGCTGGGCGGGGTAGTCGCGGCAGTCACCATGTTCTTCGCCTATCGCTACGATCTCTTGCAGACGCTCGGCGCCTGGACCATGGGCGATTTCTCGGGTGTGCTGCGCGGCCGCTATGAAATGCTGTGGCTCGCCGCCGCGCTCACCCTCATCGCCTGGTTCGCCGCCGACCGCTTCACCGTCGCCGGCCTGGGCGAAGCCTTCACCGCCAATCTCGGCCTCGACTATCGCCGCGTGCTGACGCTGGGCCTTTCGATTGTCGCCATGGTCACCGCCGTGGTCGTCGTCACCGCCGGCTCCATTCCCTTCCTCGGCCTCATCGTCCCCAACCTCGTCAGCGCCTGGATGGGCGACAACATGCGCCGCTCGATCCCGTGGATCGCGCTACTCGGCGCCGGGCTCGTCCTCGCCTCCGACATTGTCGGCCGCCTGATCCGCTTCCCCTACGAAATCCCGATCGGCACGGTGTTCGGCGTTGCCGGCAGTCTCATCTTCCTGTGGCTGCTGCTGGGGCGGAGGCGCCAGCTTGCCTAGCCTCTCCATCGCGCGGCGCCCGGCCTTCGTGCTCGTCGGGCTCAGCCTCGTCGCCCTCGTCTCGATCGCCCTGTTCATGACCTGGGGCGCCAAGGGCTCGTGGGAGTTCGTGCTCGGCTTCCGTGGCCGCAAGCTCTGGGGCATGGCGCTTTGCGCCTATGCCATCGCGGTCTCGACCGTGCTGTTCCAGACCGTCACCGGCAACCGCATCCTCACCCCCGCCATCATGGGCTTCGATGCGCTCTTCGCGCTGATCCAGACGGCGCTGGTCTTCTTCGTCGGCGGCTTCGCCTATCTGACGCTGCCGCCCGAACTGCGCATCCTCCTCAACGCCGTGGCGATGATCGTCTGCGCGACGCTGCTCTTCCGCTGGCTCTTTTCCCGCGAGTCCCGGAGCCTCCACCTCCTCGTCCTCGTCGGCATCGTCTTCGGCGTGCTCTTCCGCTCGCTCTCGGGCCTGATGCAGCGGATAATCAACCCCAACGATTTCGTCGTCCTGCAGGACGCGATGTTCGCAAGCTTCAACGCCATCGAGCCGACG